>SYBY01000439.1 GCA_005788585.1 Actinomycetota bacterium
CTGGGCCCGCGCGGCACCGATATCGGTTGGCACTCGTCGACGACGAGGCTGGACAGTCGCGAAGACAGCGGAGTTCCCCCTCAGATGGTGCGGTGCAGCGCTCCCCCGGTTTCCCTATTAGACGCTGCGCCAGCGGCAAAGCTAATCGTCAGTGTGTCAAACGTCAAGTCACCACACGGCGGGCGGTACGCGGACGTATCACCCTGGCGCATCGCAACGTGTCGCTAGAAGTACTGGTAACGTTACGCTACATATAGGGCCACGATGGGGGCGCGGTCTGGCGACGGCGTCGGATGTTGGGATCCCGGGGGGGAATGACGCTGTGTCAGATCGCGCGTGGCTGTTCTGCGACGCGCCCGTGGGGGCGACCACGGGCGCGTCGTACATGGTGGAGTCATGGTCGCGGGAGCTGCGGGCCCGGGGATGGGAGACCCGGGTCTTCGCGCCGTCCGGCGCGTTCGCGAGGACCCGGCGCACGCAGGAAGGCGTGGCCTTCCGGACGGTCCGGAGCCTGGCGTACCGCAGCGACTACAACGCGCGGTTCTCCGCGGTGCGCGAGCTGCTGCGCGCGCGCCGCGATCGCCCGGACGTCGTGGTCGTCACGACCCCGCTGCGGGTCGGGGTCCTCGGGATGCTGGTGGCCGCGTGGCTGCGGGTCCCGATGGTCGTCGCCGTCTCGACGAACACGACCGGGATGGCCGAGCACTACAGCGCCGCGCGGGTCATCACGACGATGCTCCCCAAGCTCGGGCTGCTGCTGCTCCGCAGCGGGCGCGCACGCCGGCGCATGTTCTCCGGCTCGAGTGCGCTGCGTGGTGACGGGACGCTGTCCGAGCGACTCGCCGCCCATGCGGTCCTGGCGCTCCAGGGCGACGCCCGTGAGCTCGTGATGCTGGCGGGCAAGACCGTCGACGGCTACGCCGACGGGGACCTGCTGGCCAAGGTCAACGTCCTGCCGGCGGGGATCGACCCGCTGCCGCCGGCGGTCGGGCCGGCCGGCGTCTCCTGGCCGGACGCGTCGCTGCGCGCGCTGTACGTCGGGCGGTACTCCCGTGAGAAGTCGCTCCCGCTGTTGCTCGAGAGCGTCCGCGCGGCGTGTGACCTCGGCGTCGACCTGCACCTGATGATGGTGGGCGAGGGGCACATGCACGACGAGCTCGAGCGGCGCGCGCGCGATCTGGGCATCGCCGACCGGGTGTCCGTGACCGGCCCGTTCCCGCGCCACGAGCTGCAGGGCATCTACGAGAGCGCCGACCTCTTCGTCTTCCCGTCCGTCGTCGACACGCAGGCGTTCGTGCTCAACGAGGCGGCCCACGCTGGGCTTCCTCTCCTCGTCAGCGACGGACGGGTGAACCCCGTCGTCCGCGCCGGCGAGTCCGCCATGGTCGTCGACCACACGGCGGACGGCCTCGCACGCGGCCTTGCGCGGCTCTGCGACGCTCGCCTGCGCGAGGCCCTCGGGGCCGAGGCCCGGCGCCTGGCGGCGCCGCTGACCGAGGCGGGGCAGACCGCGCGGCTGGAGATGATCCTGCGGCGGGCGATGGACGCCCGTGCGCTGCCCGCGCCGTCACTGCTGCATGCGCCAGAGCAGCTCGCCACCGTGGGTCTGGTGGCTGCGCCGGATGACGGCAGGCAGCAAGCGGGCAGCCGGGCCGAGTAGCGCGGCTTGCGACCGATAGTCAGCGATGGCGGCGAGCTTCGCCTCCTCGTCGGAGGGGTCGACGGGTTGCGCTGCGCACCGCCACTGGGTGGCCGTGACGTCCGGGGCGTACCGGTCGAGGCCGGGGCCGCGCGGGACGAGCGCCCCGGCGCGCAGCAGCACGCCGGCGGGCGGGGCCGCCCAACCCGGGGTGCGCCACCAGGCCACCGGCCTGCGGGCTGCGACCGGGTGACGGCGGCGCAGCGTCTCGCTCAGGGCGTAGAAGTCCTCGTAGAACGCGACGCGATCCCCACGCTCGTGCGCGCGCGCCGCGTCGAGGGTGCCGAGCGTCACCTCGACGTGGTCGACGTGGTTGCCGATGCCCAGCGGCGCGCAGACCTGCGCACCGGTGTCCAGGGCCTCGGCCGCGATGGCCGCCACGCGGGCGCGCTCGGTGAACGCGGTCGGGTCGGTCGGCGTGCGGAAGGCATCGCGCAGCCTGTCGAGCGGCGGGTCGCGCCAGATGCGTTCCCAGACACCGAGGTGCCGTGGGGTCGCGCCCAGGCGTTCGATCGCGCGGGTGTCCTCCGCCAGGCGGGTGGCGTAGTCGCCGAAGGGGCGCAGGCGCTCGGGCAGCGTGTCGAGTGCGGGGCCCGCGGTGTAGACGGTCCACACCTCGACGCGCGCGCCGGCGCGCGCCTGGCGCGAGATCCAGGCACCGAGCCCGAGGGCCGCGTCGTCGAGGTGCGGCGACAGGACGATGGCATCGGGCGTGGAGTGGGCCATGGCTGTCAGTTATGCTCTCATTATCGGGGTAACGATGCGTAATGTGACGATTCTGGTCCTCGCGCTGCTCACGCTGTGGGTGCCTGCCGCGTCGGCTGCGCCCCAGCTCGTGACGATCGACGTGCCCAGCGCGGGCAACGTGGACCCGCGTGAGCCGATCCTCAACAACGGGCTGCGCGAGCTGCGCGCGAACGTCCTGCTGCCCGATGGGTACGACGGCTCGCGCGCGTATCCCGTGCTGTACCTGCTGCATGGCATCGCCGACGACTACCGCACGTGGAGCGATCCCACCCAGGGCGGCGTGCGCGAGGCGGTCGGCGACGCCGACGTCATCGTCGTCATGCCCGAGGCCGGGCGATCGCTGAACGTCGACTGGTACAGCGCCGGGCCGCGGATGCGCCGGGCCTGGGCGCGGTACTACCTCGAGGAGCTGATCCCGCAGGTCCACGCGCGCTTCTCCATCCTGCCGGGGCGCCGCAACCACGCGATCGCCGGCATTTCGATGGGCGGCTACGGCGCGCTGTACCTCGCCAGCCAGCTCCCCGAGTACTTCGGCGCCGCGGCGTCGCTCTCGGGGATCGTCGACATCCGCCAGGCCTGGCTGTCGGAGTTGATGTACCCGATCGCACGGGCCTCGCACCGGCAGATCTTCGGCCCGCCGTTCGGTGCGTACGTGCGCGCGCACGACTTCCTCATGCTGCGCGACAACCTGCGCGACACCCGGGTCCTGATCACCAACGGCGACGGCATCCCGGTGCCCGCGGCGCGCGACCAGCTGCTGCAGATCATCGGCCTCGGGGGCGCCGAGGCGAACATGAAGGTCTGGTCCTCGGCCCTGGCCCGGCGCCTGCGAGCCGCCGACGTGGACGTCACCACCTGGTGGCGGCGCGGGATCCACGACTGGTGGTACTGGCGCCAGGACGTCCGGCGCATGCTGTCCGCGTGGGACCCGTTCGCGACGGTCCCCGAGGCGCCCGCACGGTGGCGCTACACGTCGATGATGGCGCGGGGCAGCGCCTGGGGGGTCGGCTTCGCGTTCGGCGCACGGCCGTCGGCGCCGCTCGTGCTTCGCCGCGACGGGTCCCGCCTCACGGCCGAGGGCTCGGGCACGGTGACGCTGCAGACGCCCGATGGGTGCCGCCGGAGCGTGGCGCTCCCGGGTGCCGTGGACCTGGCGGCGGCATGTCCGGGGTGAGCACGCCCGCACCCGGTCGCGCAGGTCGGCAGAATGGGCGGCGCATGCCCGCGCCGAGAACCCGGATGTCGACGGAGGCCCGCCGCGAGCAGCTGCTGCGGGTGGCCGCAGAGCTCTTCGGGAGCCGGTCGTTCGACGACATCTGGGTCGACGAGGTGGCGCAGGCCGCCGGGGTGTCCCGGGCGCTCGTCTACCACTACTTCCCCACGAAGCGCGAGCTGTTCCACGAGGTCGTGCGCCTCCACGTCGACGAGCTCGCTCAGGCGACGCTGCCCGACCCGACCATCCCGCCCCGGGATCGCCTGCGGGCGAGCATCGACGGGTACCTCGCATACGTCGACGCCCACGCCGACGGCTACCGCAGCATCCATCAGGGGGCCTACAGCTGGGACGCGGAGATCCTGGAGCTCATCGAAGGCCGGTTCGCCGTCCAGGCGGACAACATCCGTGAGGGCCTGCGCGAGATCGTCGGGGATCTGGCCGACGCGCCCGTCGTCGCCCTGGCGGCGCGCGCGTGGGTCGGCTTCCTCGTGACGGCGACGCTGTCGTGGCTCGAGGACCGCACGATCGCGCGCGACGAGCTGCGCGACCTGGTCGTCGACACGCTCGCGGGCGCGATCCGCGCCGCGATCGAGGGTATGGACGCCTAGAGGATCTCGAGGATGTCGACGCCGACGGCGCCGGTCACCACGATGTAGATCGCCGCGGCGGCGAGCAGGAAGACGACGAGGGCGAGCAGCCGGCCGAGCAGGCGACGGCGGCGCAGGCGGTCGCGGCGCTCGGTCTGCATGCGCTTGAGCGTGGCCTCGTAGACGGCCTCGTGCTCCGCGGTGGCCGGGGGGACGGTGAGGCGACGGCCGGCGAGCACCGGCAGGGCGTCACGCCCGTCGTCCGGGTCGTCGTCCTCGACGTCTTCGAAGTCGTCGTCGTGGGGGCGGGACCCGTTCGTCGACGTCGCGGCCTCGGCCTCGACCTCCTCGAGCCATGTGACCTTGGGGCGCGAGGTGTCCTGCTCCGCCTCGGTGCGCACGGCGTCGGCCTCGCTGCGGAGGCGCTCGATCTCCTCCTGGGCACGGGCCAGCTCGTCCTGGGTCTCGGCGAGTTCCCGGCGCGCTTCGGAGAGATCGACGATCATCCCGCCCCAAGTCTGACCCTCAAGTTCATCCTGAGTGTTGGTCGACGACGGGCGCTCGACGGTCGGTGCGGGAAGGTCGAGCACGAGCGAGCGTCCGATCGCGAGGCCGAAGGTGGCTCCCTCGGCCTCGGCGATGGTGCGGGACAGGGCGAAGGAGGCCCGCCAGCGCTTCGGCTTCGGCCCGGCGTGCGCGCTCTGCGCCTTCACGGCGCGGATCTCGGTTGAACCCTCGCTCGTCGTCACGACGAGCCGCGGCCGTCCGACGGACCGGCGGGCCGACGCGTGGAACCTGCCCTCCAGCTCGAGGACCGCGACATCGTCGTGTGCGGGGACGATGACGCTGCGCGAGGTCTCGAAGCGCACGGCATCCGCACCACCGGACTTCGACGAGCGTGCCTCGCCGACGGCCATCAGTCGCCCTCGGGAACCTGGTCCGGCGGACGGGGCGGGTCGTTGGGCCGCAGCAACGACGGCGAGCGGTTCGGCGGCGCGTCCGTCGGCGCGGGCGAACGCGGGAAGGCCGTGGTCTCCGCCTGCTCGGGTGCGACCGGCGGTGCCCAGGCCGTCGGCGGGCGCCTCTCGCTCAGGATCGGCTCGTCCGCGGGCGCAGGCGGCTGAGGCGTCTCGCCGTCGCGGGGCCCGACGCTGACGGTCACCGACACGCGTGTCAGCTCGAGCAGGCCGGCGGCCAGGATGATCGTCGCGCCGAACAGCGCGAGCCACGCGCCGAAGCCGAGGCTCGCGTCGAGGGCCAGCGGGGGCGGCTCGAGCATCGTGGCGAGGACGACGACGAACGCGACGCCGCCGGCGATCGGCATCGCACGCGGGTCGCTGCCGTCGTGCACGGCGAGGAGCCGTGCCACCGAGGTGACACCGACGTAGAGCGCGACGAAGATGATGACGAGGTCGACGAGCTCGAACAGCGTCCACGCGCTGCCGCCCGGGTCGAACCAGGTGAGGAACGGGCTGACGAGCAGGAGGACCGCGCCGAACAGGGCCACGAGCGACGCGCCCTCGAACCGCTGGGGCTCTTCCGTGATGTCCATCCCCGCCACGGTAGGCGGTCCGTCGGGCGAACGGCTCACTGCACCGGGCCGACGATCGCTCCGGTCTCCGGGTTGACCCGGGTCTCCCGCGGCCGCGCGCGCACGC
>SYBY01000440.1 GCA_005788585.1 Actinomycetota bacterium
GATGGTCCTCTGCCTGGGCGCCCTGCTCCTCGTGCCCCGGCATCTCGTCTGGGCCGGCATGCTGTGCGGCGTCGCGGCCGCGTGGCGACTGGAGTTCGGCGCCGGGCTCGGGCTGGCCGTGGTGCTCGGCCTGGCGCTGGCCCGCACCCGCGACGACGACGCGCCCCCGCGGCTGCGCGAGATCGCGCGGTTCGCCCTCCCGGCCGTCGGCGCCGGCCTGCTGCTGTACCTGCCGGTCGTGGTCGCCGCCGGGCTCAGCCCGTCCTGGGAGCTGCTCGTCCGCTACCCGCTGCTGGAGTTCGGCGACTACCAGCGCCTGCCGTTCCCCTGGTCCTACGACGGGCCGCTGAACACCAGCTCTCCCGGCGGCTTCGTCAGCGACACCCTGGAGAACCTCCTCCTGTTCTACGTCCCGGCGGTGCTCGTCGCGGGCCTCGCGGTGTGCCTGGTCTCCCTGGGCCTGCGCTGGCGGCGGGTCGGGCCCACCGAGCTCGCCACCGCGCTCTTCGCCGTCGTGATGCTGCAGTACCTCCTCGCCCGCGCCGACGAGTTCCACACCGCGCCGCTCGCCGTCACGGTCGCGGTCCTCGGCGCGTGGACGGTGGCACGCGCGGGCCGGCGGCTCTTCGCGATCGCCGCGGCGGGCGTGCTGGTGTACGCGGGCGTCGTCGGGCTCGATCGCCGCGTCCGGGCGGTCACCGCCCCGACGACGCCCATCGCCTCGCCGGTCGCCGACGGGGTTCGCGCCGGCCGCGCGCACGACGAGGGCCTGAACGCCACGCTGCGCTTCCTGCGGACCCGCACCGAGCCCGGTGAGCCGATCTACGTCGCGACGCGCCGATCGGACCTCGTGACCGCCGGGCACCCGCTGCTCTACGTGCTCGCCGAGCGGCCGAACCCGACGGCGTACGACATCCAGGCGCCTGGCGTGGTCACCAGCGCCCCGGTGCAGCGCGAGATCGTCGAGGACCTCCGCCGGGAGGACGTCCGGTACGTCGTGCGCTACGACGACCCCATCACCGCTGCGCCGGAGCCCAACCGCGCCGGGGAGTCGACGGGCGTGACGATCCTCGACGACGAGCTCGCGCGCGCCTACGCGCCGATCCGCCGGTACGGGCCGTTCGTCGTCTACGAGCGGCGTACCCTGGGTGCATGAGCGCGGACGAGCAGGTCACGAAGACCGACGAGCAGTGGCGGGAGGAGCTGAGCCCGGAGCAGTACGCGGTCCTGCGCGGCCAGGCCACCGAGCCGCCGTTCACCGGCGAGTACGCGATGACGAAGGACGCCGGCGTCTACCGCTGCGCGGGCTGCGGCGCCGAGCTGTTCGCCAGCGACACGAAGTTCGACTCCGGCACCGGCTGGCCGAGCTTCACCGAGCCGGCGGTCGCCGACGCGGTGGAGACGAAGACCGACGTCAGCCACGGGATGGTCCGCACCGAGGTCGTGTGCCGGCGCTGCGGTGGCCACCTGGGCCACGTCTTCGACGACGGGCCGGGCGAGAACGGCCTGCGCTACTGCATCAACTCGGTCGCGCTGGACCTCGAGCGGGCCGCCGACTGACCCGCCGGGCGCGCAGGCGCTCGGCCCGCGCGGCGCGGGCTGCGGGCTCACCCTGGGCCACCGCGATCTCGCGGCGCAGCCCGGCCTCGAACCGCGTGCGGTCGAACCGCATCGCGTTCTCGCGGCAGACCGCGGGGTCGATCGCCGTGGTGTCGAAGGCACGGACGACCCGAGCCAGCTCCGCAGGGTCCGATGTCTCGTAGAACGCGCCGGTGGCGCCCTCGACCAGGGTCTCGCGCAGGCCGCCGTCGCGCAGCGCGATGACGGGCCGCCCCGCCGCCTGCGCCTCGACCGCCGCGATGCCGAACTCCTCGGTCGCCGTCACGACGAGCGCGCGGGAGCGCTGCAGGATCCGGGCGACCTCCGCGTCACTGACGCGACCCGTGAAGGTGATGGTCGGTCCGGCGAGCCCGCGCAGGCGCTTGAGGTCGGGTCCCTTGCCGATGACCGTCAGCGGCAGCCCGAGCTGCGTGAAGGCCTGGACCGCGACGTCGATCCGCTTGTGCCGCATCAGCTCGGACAGCACCACGTACTGCTCGCCGGGTGGGGTCGTCGGGTCGAACCGGCTGCACTCGACGGGCGGGTGCAGCACGGTCGACTCGCGCGAGAAGTAGCGCTCGATCCTGCGGCGGGTCGTCTCCGAGTTGGCGATGTACCGGTCGACGCGCTGGGCGGCGATCCAGTCCCACTGGCGCCAGCGCTGGAAGACGGCGCGCAGGGCCAGGGACTGCAGCGTGTTGCGCGCGCGCAGCGTCTCGTCGCGCGCGTTCCAGGCGTAGCGGAACGGGTTGTGGCAGTAGCAGACGTGGATGGCGCCCTCGTCGGCGATCACGCCGTGCGCCCAGGCGCTCGACGACGTCAGGACGAGGTCGTAGCCGCGCAGGTCCAGAGACTCCATGGCGTACGGGTACAACGGGAGCAGCGCGCGGAACGTCCGGGCGGTGGGCCGCACGCGCTGGAGGAACGACGTCGTGATGTGGCGGTGGCTGAAGCGTCCCTCCGTGCCGACCGGGTCGTAGACCGCCGTGAACACGTCGGCGTCCGGGAACAGGTCGCACATGACGGCGAACACGCGCTCGGCCCCGCGGACGTCGAGCAGGAAGTCGTGGACGAGCGCCACCCGCGGCGCCGTCGTGCTGAGTGCCTCCTCCATGGACGCGCGAGTGTAAGGCGCGCGCCGGGCGGGACGACCCGATGGCGCAACTCGGAGGGCCCCGCCGGGTCCTCTTCTACTGTGACCGGTCCCGTGTCCCGCTCCGTCGCCGTCGCCGTCGCCGCGTGCCTGCTGCTGCTCCTCGCCGCCCCGGCCCAGGGCGCCAAGCGGCTTGCGCCCGCTGGCTTCATGGGCACGATGGCCGATGGACCGCTCGTCGGGGCCGACGTCGACCTCGACCGCGAAGTCCGACTCATGCGTTCGTGCGGCGTCGAGTCGCTGCGCATCGTCATCTACTGGGAGGACCTCCAGCCGTTCGCGCGGATGGCCGACATCGCGCCGGACAAGCGGTCGTCCTTCCGCGAGATCGAGGGCATCCCGACCGCATTCGCCGACACCGACCGCGTGGTCGCGGCCGCCGCGGGCGCCGGGCTGCGCGTCATGCCCGTCGTCCTGCGCGCCCCGGCGTGGGACCGGCAGGACCCGAAGAACCAGGCCTCACCACCGAAGGGCGATGCCGCGTACGCGCGGTTCCTCCGCACGCTCATCGGCCGGTACGGGCCGAAGGGTTCGCTCTGGGCCGCGCGCCCCGATCTCCGCCCCCGTCCCGTGCGCTCCTGGCAGGTGTGGAACGAGCCGAACATCGACCGCTACTGGTCGTCACCCCGGCCGTTCGGCCCGCGGTACGCGCGGCTGCTGCGCGTCGCCAACCGGGCGATCAACCGCGCCGACCCCGGGGCCGAGGTCGTCATGTCGGGCTTCGCCAACGACTCGTGGCGCGCCATGCGCGCCGCCTACCGCGCGGGCGTGCGCGGGCACTTCGACCGTGCCGCCGTCCATCCGTTCAGCGGCCGGCTCGCCAACGTCCTGAAGATCCTGCGCCTGAACCGCGAGGTCATGCGCGGCTACGGCGACGGCCGCGTGCCGATCATCGTCAGCGAGCTGACCTGGCCGTCGGCCAAGGGCAAGACGAAGAACACCGTCGGCTTCGAGACCACGGCCCAGGGCCAGGCCACGCGCCTGCGGGCCGCCTACCGGGCGCTCCTGCGCGACCGCCGCAAGCTCGGGCTGCAGACGGTCATGTGGTACACGTGGCTGTCCTCGGACCGCGACTCGCCCAACTCGTTCAGCTGGTCGGGCCTGCGGCGTCTCGGACCGCTCGGCACGGACGCGCCGGTCAACAAGCCCGCGTACGGCTCGTACTGCGCGATCGCCAAGCGCGTTCAGGGCCGCTGACCGGCCAGCAGGCGCGTGACGAGCTCGTCGAGCTCGGACACGGTGCGCTCCCAGGTGAACGCGGCAGCGCGCCGGCGCCCCGCCGAGACGAGCGCCTCGTCGTCCAGCGCGGCGAGGAGCGCCTCCGCGATCGCCTGCGGGTCGGTCGGGTCCACCAGGACGCCCGCATCCCCGACCGTCTGCGGCAGCGCCGCGCGGTCGGCCGCGACCACCGGCGTCCCGCTCGCCATGGCCTCGACGCACGTCAGGCCGAATCCCTCGTGCAGCGACGGGAGGACGAACGCGCTCGCCCCCGCGTAGAGCCCCGGGAGCAGCTCGTCGTCGACGTGCCCGAGCGCACGGACCGCACCGCCCGTGTCGGCCCCGGCGAACTGCGGCCGGTCCCCGCCTGCCGCGACGAGCGCCACACCGCGCTCGGCCAGGACCCGAGCGGCCGGGTCCAGCACCCCGAGGTTCTTGCGCGCCGTCCGGCTGGCGACGGTCAGGACGTACCGCTCCGGCAGCCCGAGCGCAGCGCGCGCTCCCACCGCGTCCGCGTCGGGCGAGAAGCGCGCGTCGACCCCGCCCGCGATGACGCTGATCCGCTCGCGGGGCACGCCGAGCAGCTCGACGAGCTCCCCCGCCGAGTACTCGGATACGGTCACGACGTGTCGAGCTCGCCGCGCGATGAGGGGCAGGATCGCCCGCTGCCACGCGACGTAGGCGCGGGAGTACCAGCCGGGCTCGCGCAGCGCCGCCGCGTCGTGGATGACCACGACGTTCCGGCGCGACGCCACCGGCGCGAGGTTCGCCGGGCACAGGATGAGCTCCGCACCGGCGCGGCGGGCGCGCACGGGCAGGACCGCCTGCTCCCACGCGTGCCCGGCCCGGTGCACCAGCGCGTCCGGCGGGCGAGCCACGCCGTAGCGATCCGGGCGCAGCACCGGCAGCCGCGCACTGACCTCGCGGGCCCAGCGCTCGACCCCGCCGAGTTCGGGGCGTGCGGCGGCACGGGCGTCGATGAGGACCTGCGGGGACACGGGGCGCCATCTTCGCGGGCGGTGGCGACGTGACGTTCGCGGTCCTCGTCGTCCTGCACGATTCCGCGGCGGATCTCGCGCGGCTGCTGCCGTCGCTCGACCGCAGTCTGCCCGCACGGCCGCACGTTGTCTGTGTCGACACGGCCTCGACCGACGACGGCGCCGACCGGGCCGCTGCGTGGGGTGCCGAGGTCGTGCGCCTCGGCGCGAACCCCGGCTTCGGGGCGGCGAACAACGCGGGGCTCGCGCGGGTCACGGCGCCGGTGACGGTGCTGCTCAACCCGGACTGCGAGCTGCGCGACGACGGCCTCGCGCGTCTGGCCGCGCTCGCGCAGGGACGTGAGGCCCTGCTCGCCCCGACGCTGCTCAACGGCGACGGCTCGGTGCAGCGCAGCGCGCATCCGGTGCCGGGCGGCAGCGACGCGCTGCTACCCGCGCTCGTGCATCCACGGGTCCTGCCGTGGCCGCTGCGCGAGCGCTTCGACCCGTGGCGGGCCCGCGCGCCACGGCGGGTCGGCTGGGCGATCGCCGCCTGCCTGGCGGCCCGCACCGATCTGCTGCGGCGCCTCGGCCCGTTCGACCCCGCGCACTTCCTGTTCGCCGAGGATCTCGACCTCTGCCTCCGTGCGCGCGCCGCCGGGATCCCGACCGAGCTGCGCCCGGAGGTCGCCCTCGTGCATCACGGCGCGACCAGCACCGGCGCGGCGTACGGCGGGGAGCCGTACCTCGACATCGCCGCCGCGCGACGCCGGATCATCGGCGCGCGCCTCGGACCCCGCGCCCTGGCCCGCGACGACGCCGCCCAGGCGCTGACGTTCGCCACGCGCGCCGCGGCACGACGCGCGCTCGGACGCGACGCGACACGCGAGCGCGCGCAGCTGGACGCCCTGCGCGCCGCGCGCCGCAGCTGATCACACGGCCGCGAGGAACCCGAGCACCCGCGGCACCACGGTCTCCGGTGCCTCGAGGATCGGGCTGTGCCCGATGCCCGGCAGGCGGAGCAGCTCCGCCCGCGGCAGACCCGCGACGACCTCATCGGCCCAGGCCGGCGGCCTCGCGATGTCCTCCTCGCCGGAGACGACGAGGACCGGCACGTCGATCGCGGGCAGCAGGTCGACGACGCTCGGCCGCTCGACGACTCCGCGGATCGCCGGCGCGAGCGCCGGCGGCAGCGCGGCGATCTGCCGCCCCCAGTGCTCGACGATGCCGGCCCGTTCCGGGTTCGCGCGGGTCGTCGCGCCGAACATGATCTGCATCGTCGTCTCGTAGAGCTCGCCGGCGAAGCCGTTCCTGGCCACCTCGTCAGCGATCGGCCGGAAGGCGTCGAGGTTCTCCTGCGGTTCGTCGCGCGCCGACGAACCGAGCAGCACCATCGCGGCGACCGCATCCGGGCGCCGGGCGGCGAGGCGGATGGCGACATCGCCGCCCATCGACTGCGCAACGACGGAGACGCGGTCCAGCGCGAGATGGTCGAGCACCGCCTCGACGTCGTCGGCGCACGTCTCCATGTCGACGATCTCCCCGTCCGCCGGAGCGCTGCGGCCCTGGCCGCGGAAGTCCGGGCGCACGACCCGGAACGTCCCGGCCGCCGCGGCGGCGAGGCCGTCGAACATGCGGCCGTCGAGGAAGAGCGAGTGCAGGCAGAGCAGGGTCGGCAGGCCCGCCTCCCCGGTGTCCTCGACGAACAGATCCAGCTGCTGCGTTGCCATGCGCGACCTCGCTTCTCGGGGA
>SYBY01000441.1 GCA_005788585.1 Actinomycetota bacterium
CTCGTCGACGATGATCGTGTCGTAGCGGCGCAGCAGCGGATCGCGGTCGATCTGCGCGAGGAGCAGCCCGTCGGTCATGAGCTGGATCAGCGTGTCCTCACGCGTGCGGTCCTGGAAGCGGATCGCGTAGCCGACGCCCGCGCCGAGGGGGACGCCGAGCTCGTCGGCGATGCGGTCGGCGACGGTGCGGGCCGCCAGCCGCCGCGGCTGGGTGTGGCCGATGAGGCCGCGGACGCCGCGGCCCAGCTCAAGGCACATCTTCGGCAGCTGCGTCGTCTTGCCCGACCCGGTCTCGCCGGCGACGATCGTCACCTGGTTCGCGGCGATGGTCTCCAGCAGCTCGTCGCGCCGGGCGCTGACCGGGAGCTGCTCGGGGTAGGTGATCGCCGGGACGGACGCGCGCCGCTGCTCGACCTTGCGCTCGGCGGCGGCGATCTCGTCGATGAGCTGCTGCACCGCCCGGTCGTCGCCCCCGCGGCGAACGCGGTCCATCCGGCGCTTGAGGCGGTGCTCGTCGCGGAGTGTCAGCCCGGCGAGCCGAGCGCGAAGGTCGGTGTCGCCGGACAGCACGACCCGGAGGATAGGTCGCTCAGACGGCCTGGAGGCGGACCCGCACCGCGGTGCCGACGTCCGCGTCGGCGATCCAGATACGCCCGCCGTGCGCCTCGACGATCGCCCGGGAGATCGCCAGCCCCAGCCCGGCGCCGCCGTCGGTGCGCGACGGGTCGGCGCGGTGAAACGGCTCGAAGACGAGCTCGCGCTGCGCTTCCGGGATCCCGGATCCGTCGTCGGCGACCTCGATCTCGACGGCGTCGCCGACCAGCGTGGTGCGCACCGTCACGGTTCCGTCGGCCGGCGTGTGGCGGATGGCGTTCTGGATGAGGTTGAACAGCACCCGCTGCAGGCGCGCGGGATCGCCCTCCGCCAGCGGGTCATCGGCGTCGATCACCGCACGGACCCGCACGTCGGCGGCGTCGGCCTCCGGGCGCATCGCCTCGACCGTGTCCCGCACGAGTTCGGCCAGGGCGACCTGCTGCATCGACCAGCGCAGCTCGCCGGACTCCAGGCGGCTCAGCTCGAACAGGTCGTCGATGAGGGCGCTCAGCGCACGGACGTGCGTGCTCATCCGGGAGGCGTACTCGCGTGCGGTGGCCTCGTCGACCACGCCGTCCTGGATCGCGTCGGCCAGCAACTGCAGGGACGTGATCGGGGTGCGCAGGTCGTGCGAGATGGCGGCCACGAGGCTGCGGCGCGCGCGCTCCTCGCCGTCGAGCCGGGTGATCATCGCGTCGACATCGGCTGCGAGGTCCGCCAGCTCCCCGCCGCCCTCGACACCCGTGCGGACATCGCGCCGGCCGTCGGTCGCGGCGGCCAGCGTGGAGCGGGTGGCATCGATGTCACGCAGTGCGCGGCGCCCGAACGCCCACGTCGTCACGAGCCCGAGCACGGCGGCGTCCACGACGACGAGCGCGGTGAAGAACGCGTCGTGCGGCGAGACGAACATCAGCTCGATGAACAGCGCCGTGACGATCGCGGTCTGGACCGCGACCAGGACGCCGACCGCCAGCGCCTGGCGCCGCAGCCCGCCGAGCCGCTCGCGGCGGGTGGCGAGCAGCTGCCCGGCGACGACGGTGACGATCCCGAGCGCGGCGAACGCGGCGAACGTCACCCACGCGGCGTGCCAGTCGTAGACCGCCCACGCGAGCCCGGCGAGCAGCAGCGCGGTGCCCAGCGCGATCGTGAGTCCGCGCGTCATGGCGCGGCGAACCGGTAGCCGACGCCCCACACGGTCTCGACGAGCTGCGCCGCCTGTGGGTCGGCCTCGAGCTTGGCGCGCAGGCGGCGGATGTGGACCGTGACCGTCGAGGTGTCGGTGTAGAACGCGTACTGCCAGACGCGGTCCATCAGCTCTTCGCGGGTGAACGCGCGGCCGGGGTGCTGGGCGAGGAACGCCAGCAGGTCGAACTCGCGCTGCGTCAGCGCCAGCTCCTCGCCGCCGAGCGACGCGCGGTGGCCGGCGATGTCGAGCTCGAGGGCTCCGAAGTGCAGCGGCGCATCGGGCGCGTGCACGACGGACACGCGCCGCAGGACGGCGTCGACGCGGGCGACGAGTTCGCCGGGGCTGAACGGCTTGACGCCGTCGTCGTCGGCGCCCAGCCGGAGGCCGACGATGCGGTCGGACTCCTCGCCCCGGGCGGTGAGCAGGATGATCGCCGGCGCGGGTGGCGGGCCGTCGCGCAGGCGGCGCATGACCTCGAGGCCGTCGATCCCGGGGAGCATGAGGTCGAGGACGACGAGGTCGGCGCGCCGTTCGCTCGCCGCGGCCAGGGCCTGCGGGCCGTCACCCGCGATGCGCGTGTCGTAGCCCGCGCGCTGCAGGTAGCGCGAGACGACCTCAGCGATGGTCGGCTCGTCGTCGACGACGAGCACCGTTCCGCGGGTGTGTCCTCCGTCGAGTCTCATGCCGTGGACAGGCTCGCGGACAGCTCGGCGACACCGGCGGTGAAGTCCTCGCGGGCGGTGAAGCCGAGCGCGGACTCGGCGCGGCGGGCGTCCGCGAAGACGTGGCGGACGTCGCCGAGGCGGTGGCCGCCGACGACCTCCGGCGCGGGAGCGTCCTCGTCTGCCGCGGCGTGCAGTGCCCGGGCCATGTCGAGCACGCTGCGAGACGTGCCCGAGCAGACGTTGAGCGCCCCCGGCGCGGGGGTATCGGCCCTGAGCGCGAGGACGTTCGCCCGGGCGATGTCGCGGACATGGACGAAGTCCCGCAGCTGCTCGCCGTCCTCGAAGACCCGGGGCGCGCGACCGGCGGCGAGCTCCCCGGCGAACAGCGCCGCGACCCCGGCGTACGGCGTGTCGCGGGGCATCCGGGGGCCGTAGACGTTGTGGTAGCGCAGCGCGGTCACGGGGAGGCCGGTCTCGCGCGCGCACGCGGCCGCGAGATGCTCCTGATGGAGCTTCGTCGCGGCGTAGACGTTGCGCGGATCGACGGGCGCGTCCTCGGGCACCGCCTCGGGGATGAGGGAGGCGCCGCACGCCGGGCACGGCGGCTCGTAGCGGCCCGCCTCCAGCTCGGCCTCCGTGCGCGGGCCGGGGCGGACGATCCCATGGTCCACACAGCGGTACCGGCCCTCGCCGTAGACGACCATGCTCGACGCGAGCACCAGCCGCGCGACACCCGGGGTCCGCACGATCTCGCGCAGGAGCACCGCGGTGCCCAGGTCGTTGTGCGACACGTAGTCCGCGATGTCGCCGAGGTCGACGCCCAGGCCGACCATCGCGGCCTGGTGGCACACGCGGTCGACGCCGCGTAGCGCGGCCGCGACGACGGCGGGGTCACGCACGTCGCCCTGCACCACCTCGACCCCGTCAGGGAGCGCCACGACGGGCGCGCGGAGATCGAGCACGCGGACGTCCTCGCCGGCGGCGACGAGCGCCTCGACGACGTGCGAACCGATGAACCCGGCTCCGCCGGTCACGAGCACCATGGTGTGACGGTACGCCCTGCCGGCGCGCGGGGACACGGATCGCGCGCCGTGTTTCGCAATCCGTAATCGCGCCGACGGGTCGCGGGAGGCAGGGTGGCGACATGCCCGACGTCGTCCTGCCGGTCCTCAACGAAGCCGCAGCGCTGCCGTGGGTGCTCGAGCGGTTCCCCGCGGGCTACCGGCCGATCGTCGTTGACAACGGGTCGGACGACGGGTCCGGGGATGTCGCCCGGGACCTGGGCGCCCTCGTCGTCACCGAGCCGCGCCGCGGGTTCGGCGCTGCCTGCTTCGCCGGGTTGGAGGCCGCCGGGGCCGACGTCGTCTGCTTCATGGACTGCGATGCGTCGCTGCTGCCCGGCGAGCTGCCCGCGGTCGCCGATCCGGTGCTCGCCGGCAGGGCGGACCTGGTCCTCGGCGCGCGGCGCCCGGAGGGGCGCGGCGCTTGGCCGTGGCACGCCCGGGGTGCGAACGCCATGCTGGCCTGGCAGCTACGCCGCCGGACGGGTGCGCCGCTGCGCGACCTCGGCCCGATGCGCGCCGCCCGCCGCCGTGACCTGCTCGCGCTCGGCATCGAGGACCGCCGGTTCGGCTGGCCGCTGGAGATGGTGCTGCGCGCGGCGGCCGCGCAGTGGCGCCTGGCTGAGGTCCCGGTGACCTACCGGCCGCGGACCGGGCGCTCGAAGGTGACAGGGACGGTCCGCGGCACGCTGCGCGCGACTGGTGACATGGCGCGGGTGCTCGCGTGAGCGCGGCGCTCATCGTGATCGCGAAGGCCCCGGTGGCCGGTCGGGTCAAGACACGGCTGTGCCCGCCGTGCACGCCGCAGCAGGCGGCCACGCTGGCCGAGGCGGCGCTGGCCGACACGCTCACGGCGGTGGCTGCGACGCCCGTGGCGCGGCGCGTGTGCGTGCTCGACGGCGAGCCCGGCCCGTGGCTGCCGGACGGCATCGAGGTGGTCGCCCAGCGCGGTGACGGGCTGGGGCAGCGGCTGGCCGCGGCGTTCGACGACGTCGGCGGCGCGGCGCTGCTCATCGGGATGGACACCCCGCAGGTCACCCCCGCGCAGCTCGGCGCGGCGCACGCCGCGTTGCGTGCGCCCGGCGCCGACGCGGTCCTGGGTCTTGCCCCGGACGGCGGCTACTGGGCGATCGGTCTGCGGGAGCCCGACGCGACGGTCTTCTCCGGCGTGCCGATGAGCACGGCCCGAACGGGAGCGGCGCAGCGCGCACGACTACTCGAGGCCGGCCTACGCGTGCGGCTGCTGCCCGAACTCCGCGACGTCGACACGATCGCCGACGCCCGGACCGTCGCGGCGGCGGCGCCGCATGGGCGTTTCGCCGCCGCGCTCCTCCAGCTCCCGATCTCGACCGAGGAGGCCGCGTGATGGTCCCCGCGCACACGCTGTACGCCGAGGCCCTGCGCCGTGGCGACGACCTCATCGCGCGCGATGCGGCCGGCACGTCCCGGCCGCTGGCGGTCTCGACCTGGGTGGGGGCGGCCGGCGAGGTCGACGAGCGCTTGCTCGACCGCGCACGGGGTCCGGTGCTCGACGTGGGCTGCGGGCCCGGCCGCCACGTCCGTGCACTGCGCCGGCGCGGGGCGGAGGTCCTGGGCATCGACATCTCACCGGTCGCCATCAGGATCGCGCAGCGCGGCGGCGCCCAGCCCGTCCTCCGCGGCGACATCTTCGCGCCGCTGCCCCGCGCCGGGTGGTGGCAGACCGCGCTGCTGCTGGACGGCAACCTCGGGATCGGGGGAGACCCGGCCGCGCTGCTCGGTCGCCTGCGCGTGGTGCTCGCCGCGGGTGGCTGCGTCCTGTGTGAGACCGACCCGCACGGGGACGGGCTGCACGTCGACCCGGTGCGCCTGGAGGACGACGACCGGCGGTCGGGCTGGTTCGCGTGGGCGCGCGTGGGCGCGGATGCCTTGGAGGACGTCGCGACGGCCGCCGGGCTGACGGTGGCCGACCGTTGGCAGGACGGCGGGCGCTGGTTCGCTGAGCTGCGATGAACCTGCTGCCCGACGAGCCGCCGCCCGGGCCGAGCCGCCCGGACTACTGGCGCAGCCCGCTGCGCGGCCGGTGGCTGACGACGCTCTTGGGCACCGTGCTCCTGGCCGGCGTGATCGTGGTGGCGGCGACGGGGTTCCTCTCGCACCTCGCCTACCAGCCGTCGCTCGGCGCGAACGAGATCGTGCCGGGGGCGCCCACATTCGGCCTGTTTGACTGGCCGACCTCGCCGAGCTGGCTCTACGCCCTGACCCAGGGGCTGCACGTCACCGTGGGCATCGTCATCGTGCCGGTCCTGCTGGCCAAGCTGTGGTCGGTCATCCCGCGGCTCTACGCGTGGCCGCCGGTCACCTCACCCGCGGACGCGCTCGGCCGGCTCACCACGCTCTTGCTCGTCGGCGGCGCGATCTTCCTGTTCGTCACGGGGATCTTCAACGCGCAGCTCTACTACCCGTGGCGCTTCAACTTCGTGGTCGCGCACTACTGGGGCGCCTGGGTGTTCCTCGCGGCGCTGGTCCTGCACCTCGCGCTCCAGGCGCCGGTGATCCGCCGCGCCTACGCGACCCGCGACGCGGTCGGTGCGGTCAGCGGGGAGGATCACCTCCGCGCGCCTGACCCGCACGCCCCATCGATCACCCGGCGCGGGCTGTTCGGCCTCGTCGCCGCGGCATCGGGCGCCCTGCTCGTCACGACGGCGGGCCAGTCGATCGGCGGCCAGGCCCGCCAGCTTGCCCTCTTCGCGCCCCGGGGGCGTGGCGCGTCGTTTCCTGTGAACAAGACGGCCGCCGTCGCCCGGGTGACCCCCGCGATGGTCGGCGCGGCCTGGCGCCTGGAGCTGTTCGCCGGGGACCGCACCGTGGCGTTCAGCCGTGAGGAGCTCCTGGCGATGGAGCAGCACACCTACGACCTGCCGATCGCCTGCGTCGAGGGCTGGTCGACCACGCAGCGGTGGACCGGGGTGCGGCTGCGCGATCTCGCTGCGCGCGCCGGGCTGCCGGACGCCGAGGAGATGCTGGCCTCGTCGCTGCAGCCCCGCGGCGCGTTCCGGCGGGCGACGATCGGCCGCGCCCAGGTGCAGGACGACCGGTCGCTGCTCGCGCTGCGCGTCAACGGCGAGGACCTGCCGCTCGACCATGGCTTCCCGGCGCGCATCATCGTCCCGGCGCTGCCGGGCGTGCACTGCACGAAGTGGGTTAGGGGGCTGCGGTTCTCTTGATGCGCCTCGCCGGTCATCTCCTGGCGATCGCGGTCGCCGCGTGGGCGCTGAGCCACATGTTCGACGCGCGGTTCGCGCCCTATCCGCTGAACCTCGCGCTCTGGCTCGTCGGCGGCGCGCTGCTGCACGACCTCGTGCTGCTGCCCGCCTACAGCGCGGCCGATGCGGCGGCGCGCCGGGTCCTGCCGGCCGACGTGCTGAACCACGTCCGGGTACCGGCGGCGGTGTCGGGCATCGTGCTGCTCGTGTACTTCCCGCTGATCCTCGACCGCCAGCCGCGGAACTTCGAGCGGGCACTCGGATACGCGCCGCCGGACTACCTCGCGCGCTGGCTGTGGTTCACCGCCGCGCTGTTCGCGTCCTCGGCGGTGCTCTTCGCCGTGAGGCGCCTCACGGCCGGACGACCTGCACCAGCCCGGCGGCCCGGCTCGTGACGACGACCGCGCCCGTGCGCGCGTCGACGGCGACAGCGTCCGGCCCGCGCACCGTGGGCAGCGTGCGGACGACGCGGGGCCGGCCGTGAGCGGGCAGCTCAGACAGCTCGTTGCGCCCCGGCGCGGTGACCCACAACCGTGCCCGGCGCTCATCGAGCGCGATGCCGTATGGGCCTCCCGGGAGGTAGACGCGGCGCGAGATCCGGGCGGCTCGGCCGTCCGCGCTGACGACCAGCACGAGCAGGCCGTTGCCCTGCGTGTCCAGGACGTAGCACGGCCCGGTCTCCCGGCAGGCGATGTGCGTCGGGCCGACGCCTGCATGCACGCGGGAGAGGCGCTCGCGCGTGCGGCCGTCGAGGATCTCGACCGCGCGCTCGCGGCCCGAGACCACGGCGAGCAGGCGCCCGTCGCGCAGCGAGGCGGTCCCGGGTTGCCGCGTCGCACCGGGCAGCGCGAGGCCCTCGGGCGCCGTGTCGGCCGGGAAGGTCTCACCGGCCGCGGGCACGAGATCGGAAGAGCACGCCCCCGGCGTGCATCTCGC
>SYBY01000442.1 GCA_005788585.1 Actinomycetota bacterium
AGCACGCACGGAAGGGCGAGCGCCAGCGTCAGAACAAGACGGCGGACGACGAGCACGTCAGCCCAGTGTAGGACCGAGCTTGTCGTTCAGCGCCGGGGCGAGGGTCGCACCGAAGATCGGGTTGATGTGGTCCTGGTCGCGATGCACGAGCGCGCCTCCGACGACCGGGAAGCAGCGCCGGTCGTCGCAGAAGCGGTCGGTGAGATCGACGACCCGCACGCGCAGGTCCCCCGAGGCCCGCGCGGCGGCGACCTGCGGGTCGGGGTCCAGCGCCTCCGACCGCGGGATCGCGCACGCCTCGCCGGCCGGGCGCTCGGCGTTGATCGCGCGCTGGACGCACTCGTCCGTCCCCTTGCCGGCCTTCGGGTTGTCCCGCACGACGACGATCTCCTCGATGTTCTCCGGCAGCCGCCGCCAGGCGTCCGCGTACCCGTCGGCCGCCGACTGCGCCTGTGACCGCCCGGGGCTCTCGACGACCCCGCTGCCGCCGGCCAGCGCGACGGTGACGAGCGTGCGGATCTGCGGCTGTCCGGCGAGCCACGCGAAGACCTCGTCGCGGAACTGCTCGCAGCGCCCGCGCGCGGGCTCGGGCACGTCACGCACCGCCGTGGAGAACGGGCAGCCCGTGTAGGTCAGGGACACGCCGGCCAGCTCGCGCGCCTCCGCCACCCGGTCGACCGCCGCCCGCCACGCGCTCGCGTGGCTGTCGCCGACGAGCGCCATCGTCGGCTGCGCGTCGCCCTCGGCCCCGAACCGGCAGACACGCAGGCGCTCGCCGCGGCCGATGACCTCACACGGCGCGTTCGTCGTCTCCTTGGCCTCCAGCGGCGTGGGGACGACCATGGTCGCGAGCGCCGGGTTGACGCATGGGTTCTCGGGATCCCGCGACGCGGCGCCGAAGCAGGGCGGCCCACTGGCCAGCAGCGCTTCGCTGCGCTCGGCGGCCTGACGCAGCTCACGGTCGCGCACGTGCTCGCCGGCGGCGGCGACCAGCAGCAGCGCGATCATGCCGACCGCCGCCGCGCCGAACGTCCAGCGCACCGGCATCCGCGTGAGCTTGCCGTAGCGCACGGGGTCCTCCACGTAGCGCATGGTCAGCGCGGCGAGGACCAGGGTCAGCGCCACCGCGATGGTCGCTGTCACCCAGCCGGCCGCGACGCCCAACACGACCGGCAGCAGCACGAGCAGCGGCCAGTGCCACAGGTACGCGGCGTAGGACGCGTCGCCCATCCACTGCACCGGGCGCTTGATCATGACGCCCGACATCGACCCCTTGCCGCGGGGCAGCCCGGCCCACATGATCGCGATCGCCCCGAGCACGGGGAGCGCCGCCGCGAACCCGGGGAACGGTGTCTCGTCGCTGTAGGTGAAGGCGGAGAAGAGGATGGCGGCGAGCCCGATCCAGGCGACGGCGATCCGTATCGGGACGGACCCGTGGGTCGCCCGCGCGCCGGCGAGCGCGAGGAGCGCGCCGACGCCGAACTCCCAGGCGCGGGCCGGGGTCGAGAAGTACGCCGCGACCGGGTCGACGGCGGTCCGCCACACGGCGTACGCGAAGCTCGCGGCGGTGGCGATCGCGACCGTGCGCACGACGAACGGGCGCGGCGCCGTGATGAACCCGCGCGAGAGCGCCAGCGCCACGATCATGATCACCGGCCACAGCACGTAGAACTGCTCCTCGACCGACAGCGACCAGTAGTGCTGCAGCGGGGACGGGTCCTCCGCGGCGGCGAAGTAGTCCACCGACGACGACGCCAGCTGGAAGTTCTCGATGTAGAGGACGCTGGCCTGGAGCTCGTCGAGGAACTGCGCCCAGCGCGTCATCGGCACGGCGAGGAAGACGACGACCGACGTCACCGCCAGGACGAGCAGCGCGGCGGGCAGCAGCCGCCGGACGCGGCGGGCCCAGAAGCTGCGCAGCGACACGGTGTCGCGCCGGTCGCCCTCGCGCAGCAGCGCGGACGTGATCAGCAGGCCGGAGATCGCGAAGAACACGTCGACGCCGACGTAGCCGCCGGGCACCGTTCCGGGCGACGCGTGGTAGGCGATGACGAGCACCACCGCGAGCGCGCGCAGAGCCTGCACCTCGCCGCGATGGCCCGTGGGCGGTGGCGCGAGAGGCTCGTACGTCGGGGTCGACGAGGTGTCCCCGGTGAGGGGGTTCGGCTCCTCGAGCCGGCGCGGCTGATAGGTCGGTGTCGCCATCGATCCGCCCCATATGTTGGCGAACCGGGCGGCTCGCGCATTCCACGCGCGCAGATCCGGGCTAGGACACGGTCAGCGGGCGGCGTACCTCGGCGGTCTCGCCACCCGCCGTCGGGGTGGCCCGGACGACGACCTCGTAGCCGTCGCCCGCCGTCGCCCCGGCCTCCTTGAGGCGCAACGCGGTCAGCCCGGTGACCGCGGTCGGGAAGCGGTGCTCGGCCAGCACGCCGGCGCCGGAGCGCAGCGTCGTGCGCACCACGCACGGCTCGCGCAGCGCCAGCCGCACGCCCAGCCCCGGCGTCCCGAGGCCCAACCGCGTGACGGTCCCCCGCGCGCGGACGCGCACCAGGTCATCGGCGCCGCCCTCGTACTCGCCCTCGTGCAGCGGGCGCTCGAACGACGGCGGCCGCGTCGGCGCGGGCGGCCGGCGGAACGGGCCGCTGATCTCGTACAGCGCGCCGACGGCGAACGACCGCTGCGAGCCGACGTACATCCGCGTCCCGGACGGGTCGAACGTCACGCCGACGATCTCCGTGCCGAGGTGGATGTTCTTGTCGAACGTGCAGAACCGCGCGACGTCGCGCTCGGGCGTGATGAGGCAGACGTCGAGGTCGTCGCCGTCCTCGCAGACGTAGAGGTCGCCGCTGCGCGAGACGCAGATGTTGTCGACGCCGCGCAGGGGTGCGTCCGGCCCGGTCTCGGCCGCGTCGTAGAGGACCTCCATGCGCTCGGCCTCGCAGTCGTAGGCCCACACGCGGTTGTCGCCCTTCGTCGTGAAGTACGCGACGCCGCCGTCCCACCATGATCCCTCGCCGCCGTTGAACCGCTTGGCCCCCTGGCGGCGCGCCTGGACGCGAGTCGACACCGGGAACGCCGACCGCTTGACCGGGACCCACGTGACCGCGCGCGTCGTCTCGTCGACGACCGCGGCCTCTAGCGTCCCCGCCGTCAGGTCCGGATATGCGGCGGGCGTGAAGCGGTAGAAGCACCCGTCGGGCTTGTCCTCGGTGAGGTAGAGCTGCTCGCGCACCGGGTCGACGCACACCGACTCGTGCGTGAACGTGCCGAGCGCGCCGCGGCGCTGGCCGTTGCGGCGTGTCGGGTCGACCTCCCACACGTGGCCGTACTCGTATTCCTCTCCGGACAGCCACGTGCCCCATGGCGTCGGGCCGCCCGCGCAGTTGATCTGGGTGTTGCCGAGGGTCCGGTACGCATCGACGATCTTCCCGTCCGGCGCGAAGCGGATCGCCGAGCAGCCGGCGCCCAGGAACGACAGCGACTCGCTGTTGCTGACCAGGATCCAGCCGCCGTCCTCGGCGGGGAACGTGGCCTGCCCGTCGGTGAAGACATGCCACGTGTACCGCGTGCCCGGGACCCGCCGGCCGCCCTTCGCGATCTCGCGGACGCTGAAGCCCTCGGGCACCTTGATGCCGAAGCGCGTGTCGACGGCCGGAACGCCGTACGGGCCGGGACCGGGCGTCGTCGCCCCGGCTGCCAGCGCGTCGCGGTAGAAGGCGGGCCCCAGGGCCAGGGCACCACCGGCCAGCAACCCGGCCCGGAGAAAGGTCCGGCGCGACACGCTCTCCATGCCACGAACGCTAGCGTTCGGGACCCGTGCAGTTCCAGTGATTCACCGAATTTCCACGCGTCACCGATCCCCGGGAGACCCATGAGCACCGTCGAGAGCCCCCTCTGGGGCGGCGAGACCACGAAGGCCGTTGAGAACTTCCCGATCTCCGGCCAGCCGATCCCGCCCTCCGTCGTCCACTGGCTCGGCCGCATCAAGGCCGCCGCGGCCCGCACCAACGCCGAGCTGGGCCTGCTCGACGCGGACAAGGCCGAGAAGATCGGCGCCGCCGGCGACCAGATCGCCGCGGGCGAGTACGACGACCACTTCCCCGTCGACGTGTTCCAGACGGGCTCGGGCACGAGCTCGAACATGAACACGAACGAGGTCATCGCCGAGCTGGCCGGCGGCGACGTCCACCGCAACGACGACGTGAACATGGGTCAGTCGTCGAACGACGTCTTCCCGTCGGCCGTGCACCTCGCGGCGCTCGACGAGGCGACGAACACGCTCCTGCCCGCGCTGGAGGCCCTCGAGGCGTCGTTCGCCGCGAAGGCCGAGGCGTACAAGGACATCGTGAAGTCCGGCCGCACGCACCTCATGGACGCGGTCCCGGTCACGCTGGGCCAGGAGTTCGCCGGCTACGCCGCGCAGATCCGCCTGGGCGCCAAGCGCATCGCCAACACGCTGCCGCAGGTCGCGCAGATCCCGCTCGGCGGCACCGCGACGGGCACGGGCCTGAACACGCACAAGGACTTCGCAGCGAAGACCCGCGCGCGGCTCTCGGAGGCCTCCGGGCTGAAGATCAGCCCCCCGGAGGATCCGTTCGAGGCGCAGGGCAACCGCGACGCGCTCGTCGAGCTGTCCGGCGCGCTGAAGGTGCTCGCCGTGTCGCTCATCAAGATCGCAGGCGACCTCGCGCTGATGGGCTCAGGCCCGCGCGCGGGCATCGGCGAGCTGTACCTGCCCGAGCTGCAGAAGGGCTCGTCGATCATGCCGGGCAAGGTCAACCCGGTCATCCCCGAGGTCACGCTGCAGGTCGGCTGCCAGGTCATCGGCAACGACACCGCGATCACGATCGCGGGCTCGCAGGGTCAGTTCGAGCTGAACGTCCGCGTGCCGCTCATCGCCGCGAACCTGCTGCAGTCGATCTCGCTGCTGGCGAACACGGCGACGGTGCTCAAGGAGAAGTGCATCGACGGCATCGAGCCGAACCTGCCGGGCTGCGAGAAGAGCGCCGAGTCGACGCTGGCCGTCGCCACCGCGCTGAACCCGTACATCGGGTACGACAAGGCGGCGGACATCGTCAAGGAGGCTGCCGAGTCGGGCGGCACGCTGCGCGACGTCGCGCGCAAGCACGGGGTCGAGGACTCGGTGCTGGATGAGGCGCTGGACCTGCGGAAGATCGCGGAAGGCAGTAACGCGTAGAGCCGTACGCGTCGAACCACCTGCGAGAGCGTTGCTGTCGCGTTCTCCGTGACTATTGCGGAGAACGCGACACCGGTGCGGCGTTATCCGCACCTCAGGGCCACCGCTGCCCGCGCGGCACGGCGCGATGACATCCTGGCAATCCTTTCACGGGATGGTAGATCTGCAAGGTTGCTGATCAAGCGCCTACCGTACGCCGCCGTGTCCGTGTCCCCCACCTCATCAGGTCGCGCCGGACCGCGTCCACGTGAGCGACTGTCGCTCGCCGAGGCAAGGCGGGTCGCGCTCGCAGCCCAGGGCTTCGCCGACCGCCCTCTCGGTCGCGCCGTCGACGCCCGCGCGCTGCGGGCCCGCGTGACCGACCGGGTCGGCCTGCTCCAGATCGACTCGGTCAACGTGCTGCAGCGCGCCCACTACCTGCCGGCCTTCAGCCGCCTCGGGCCGTACGACCGCGCGGCGCTCGACCGGTTCAGCGGTCGGTCCCCGCGCAAGCTCTTCGAGTACTGGGGGCACGAGGCGTCGCTGCTGCCGGTCGCGCTGTGGCCCCTCATGCAGTGGCGGATGGCGCGCGCCCACGAGGATGCGTGGGGCGGGATGCGACGCGTCGCCGTGGAGCGCGCCGACCTGGTGGCGACCGTCCTGGCCGACATCGCCGATCGCGGGCCGCTGCGGGTCAGTGAGCTGGCGCACCACGACGACCCGCGAGGCCCGAAGGGGCCGTGGTGGGACTGGTCGGACGTCAAGCGCGCCGTCGAGTACCTCTTCTGGAGCGGCGCGATCACGAGCGCCAGACGAGTGCGGTTCGAGCGCAGCTACGACATCCCCGAGCGCGTGATCCCCGCGGAGATCCGAACGCTGCCCACGCCCTCGGCCGACGAGGCGCAGCGTGAGCTGCTGCGGATCGCTGCCCGCGCCATGGGGGTGGCGACCGAGCCCGACCTGCGCGACTACTTCCGCCTGCCCGCCGCCGAGTCCAAGGCGCGCGTCGCGGAGCTGGCCGAGGCCGGAGACCTACAGCCGGTGACCGTCGACGGGTGGGGGGCGCCCGCGTACCTCGCACCCGGGGCGCGGGTCCCCCGGAGCGTCGATGCCCGGGCGGTCGTGGGCCCGTTCGACTCGCTGATCTGGGCGCGGCCGCGGGTGGAGCGGCTGTTCGGCTTCCGGTACCGCATCGAGATCTACACGCCGAAGCCGAAGCGGGTGTACGGGTACTACGTGCTGCCGTTCCTGCTCGGCGACCAGCTGGTGGCCCGGGTCGATCTCAAGGCCGATCGCGCGGCCGGCGCGCTGCTGGTGCAGGCCGCACACGCCGAGCCCGGCGCACCGGAGGACACGGCAGAGGCACTCGCCGCCGAGCTGCGCGCGCTGGCCGGTTGGCTCGACCTCGACGACGTGGTCGTCGTCGGCCCAGGCGACCTGGCGCAGGCGCTGGCGGCCGTCAGCTGAGACAGATCACGGCTCCACCACCAGCCGCGCCACGATCGCCCGGTGGTCGCTCCCGGGCACCTTGCGCACGCTGTACGCCGCCACCCCGATCCGCTTGTCGGCGAGGACGTGGTCGATCGTGATCTCGGGCGGGAACCGCCGCCCCGCCGGCCATGTCGTGCGCCACCCATCGCCCATGGCGTCGGCTGCGTCCTGGTAGCCGCGGCCCAACACGCCGCGCAGCTCGGGGTGATCCAGGGTCGCGTTGAAGTCGCCCGCGAGGATGCGGCGCGTCGCCCCGCCGGTAGCCGGCAGCGCGTTGAGCGCGTCATGCCAGTCGCGCCAGCGCTCGGTGCTGACCGGCGGCAGGGGATGGACGGAGGTGATGCGCACCGTCGTCGACCCGACGGTGAGGTCACCCTCGGCCGGTTGGCCCGTCGGTCGCAGCGGGCGCGTGCTCAACAGCGCGATGTCGACCGGCGCCGCCGAGCGGTGCGGGAAGCGCGCCGCGGCGCCCTCGGCGTCAAGGCGCGCGAGCCACGCGGGTCGTGACTCCTGGAGGCTGAGGACGTCGACGTCGTGCTCGCGAGCGATGCGCATGACCGTGGCGGGGTCCGCGGTGCCGACGAGGACGTTCACGCTCATCACCGTCAACTCGTTGCCGGATCCGACGGCGGGGTCGGTGAACTGCACCCCACGGGGCAGGACATAGCCTGCGAGCGCCACCCCGGCCACCAGGGCGACGACCGCCACCTGCCAGCGGCGCAGCAGCGCGGCGACCACCACCGGGACGAACGCCGTGAGCGCGACGTAGGGCGTGAGCGCCAGTGCCGGGGCGACCGGGTAGGGCAGTTCCAGACCGGTGCCGCGCACGACCGCCCAGATCACCCAGGGCGCCGCGATGGCAGCGGCGAGCAGCGTGCGAGCCATGCGCCCACACGCTACGCACCCGCACCACTCGGCCGACGTTGTGCCCGCTCAGCGGGCAAAACGTCGGCGTCAAGCTGGCGCGTCTGCCTGCGGCCCGGCCGCCGGCTCCGCACGCTCCTCCGCGGCCCGGCGCCCGGTCGGCCACCACCCGAACCGCCCGAGCAGCTCCGCCGACGCGGGCAAGAGCACCGGCCGGACGATGAGCGCGTCGAGCAGCACCACGACCGCCAGCCCGATCCCGAACTGCCGCACCGACGAGAGGTCGCTGATGGCGAACGGCACCGCCGCCGCGACCATCGCCAGCGCCGCGCCCGTCGCCGCGCCGGCGGTGTGGTCCAGGCCGTCGCGCAGGGCGCCCTCGGCATCGCCGGTCTCGACGAACCGTTCGCGGGCCCGTTCGAGCAGGCTGACCTCGTAGACCATCGTGATCCCGAAGATCGCAGCGAAGATCCCGATGACCGTCATCGGGTCGAGGTAGCCCGGCCCGCCGAGCAGCGCATCGTCTCCGCTGTAGAGGATCGTCAGCACGCCGAAGGTCGCACCCGCGGCGAGCAGGTCCCACACCACCGCGAGCAGCGGCAGCGCGATGGCCCGCAGCAGCAGCATGAGCAGGAGGGCCACGACGACGGTCACGCCCGCGACGACCGGCCAGATCCGCGACGTGGTCTCACTGGCGAAGTCCGACAGGTTGCCCGCCGGGCCGCCGATGGCGACCTCCAGGCCGGTGGACGCGGCGAACGCGTCGGCCTCGTCGCGCAGCCGCTCGCCGAGCTCCTGCGTGGCCGGGGTCGAGGACGCCTCCTTCGAGACGATGACGATCTGCCCGGCGCTGCCGCCCTTCTCGAGGTTCACCGCGAACGTCGCCTGGTTACGGTCGGCCGGCAGCGCGCCGGACAGCGCGGCGAGCACGAAGTACCCGGAGTTGAACAGGCCGGGCGAGTCGCGCTGGAGGCGCTCGAGGTCCTTCGGACTCGGCAGTTCGCCGCGGAAGTCCGACACGCCCGCTTCGAGCTGGCCGAGGCCGGCGACGAGCTGACCGGTCGGCTCGTCGCCCGCCGACAGGCCGCCCTCGAGCTCGCTAGTGCCGGCGGTGAGCTGCGAGAGGCCGTCCTCCAGCGCGCCCGCGCCGTCGCGCAGCTCGGTGACCCCGGACGTGAGGTCCTTGCCGCCGCCCGCGAGCTCGTCGATGCCCGACGCGAGCGCGGTGTTGCCGTCCTTGAGCTGGCCGATGCCCTGCTCCAGCGCCGTCGACCCGGCGTACAGCTGCTGCAGGCCGGTCGACAGCTCGGCGACCTGTCCGGCGAACGCGTCGGCGATCCCCGCCGCGCCCTGCAGCTGGGAGGTCGCGCCCGCCAGGCTGCTGCTCGCGCTGTTCGCCGAGGTCGTCGCCGCGGCGACCGACGCGACGGCGGCCTGGTAGCTCGGATCGTCCTTGACCCCGGGGATCTGCTCCAGCTGGGCAGCTGCCTGCTCGAGCTGCGTCACCGTCTGCTGCGTCGCGCTCGCCGCGCTCGACACGGCCTGACTGCTCGCCGCGACGTCGTCGGCCATCTTGCGCACCACCGGGGCGCCCTCGGTGACCGGCGTCACGGCGGTGCCCAGGCCACCGGAGATCTGCTTCGAGCCCGCCAGCGCGGTGGCGGACCCGTCGCGCAGCTTGCGCGACGCGTCGAGCGCCTGCGCCAGGCCGTCGGAGATCTTCTCGGCGCCATCGCGCGCCTTCGTCAGCCCGCCGCGCAGCTCGCCGGCGCCCGCCTCGGCCTTGCCCGAGCCGCTGGAAAGCTGCCCCGCGCCTCCCGCGGCCTCGCCGATCCCGGCCTTCAGCTCGGCGGCGCCGGCGCCGGCCTGGCCGAGGCCCTCCTCGAGCCTGCCCAGGTCCTTCTTGCCGCCCTTCAGCAGCTTCGTCGACTCCCGGAGCTTGCGCGGGAGAACCGCGAGATCGCCGCTCGTCGCCGCGATCGCGCCCGGCCCGATCACCGACGCGACGGTGGGGTCCTTCGCGATGTCCGTCTGCAGCTTGTCGAGCTGCACGAGCGTCTTGCGGGTCGTGATCGGTGGGCCCTCGGAGACGACGAGCATGTTGTACGGCGTGGGCCACCCCGGGCCCATGACCGTGCTGACGCGCTCGAACGCGAGCCGGGCCGTGTCGTCCTCGGGGAGCAGGTCCACCGAGGGCGGGCCCGTCTTCAGGTTCAGCGCCGGGAGGGCGAGCACGACGAGGAGCAGCGTCGCCGCGGCACCCGCGGGGACGGGGTGGCGGATGACGCTCGCACCGCCGCCGGTCAGGCGATGCCAACCGGCCACGAGGAACGCCGGAGCCGGGAAGCTGAAGGCCTGCAGCCGCTCGCCGAGCAGCGTCGTCAGCGCCGGGAGGACGACGACCGCCGCGCCCACGGCCAGCGTCGCGCTCAGCAGGACGCCGACGCCAAGCGACGCGAGGATCTCAGTCGGCGCGATGAGCGTCGCGACGATCAGCGCCACGATGAGGGCGGTGCCGCCGATGAGGATGCCGCGGCCCCCGGTGTCGACGGCGTCGAGCGTGGCGTCGGCGGGCGTCTCGTGACGGTCCTCGACCTGCTCGCGCCAGCGCCGGTAGAAGAGCAGGCCGTACCCGACGCCGAGCGCCAGGCCCGTGGTCGCCCCGAGCGCCAGGGTGATGGCGTCGACCGGGATCGCCTTCCCCATCAGCGCGACGGCACCGAAGCTGCTGAAGGCGGTCGCGGCGCCGAGTGCCGTCAGCGCGAGCGCGGCGACCGGCGCGCGCAGGATCAGCAGCAGAACGAGGAAGACGAGCGGCAGCGCGAGTGCGATCGCCGTGCGCGTCGAGGAGATCGCGGTGTCCTTGATCGCGATGTCAAGCGTGGGCTGGCCGGTGATCGAGGTCGTGACCGGGCCGGTGATGCTCTTGGCGACCAGCGCGTCGATCTCCTCCTGACGGCCGCCGACCATCTCCTCTTCCGTTTGCGCGACCGACGCGACGACCATCGCCGCCTCGGGCGACGGTCGCAGTTCCTTGGCCGTGTCGCCGCCGTCCCAGGCCGACAGGACCCGGATGTCGGGCTGGTCGGCGAGGCGCCGGACCAGCGCCGGCCCCTGCTCGTCGAGCTGCGCCTTCGGGCCCTCGAGCAGGATCGGGACGAGGACGCTCGGACCGAACTCGGTCTCGGCGAGATGCTGGGCGCGCGAGGACTCCGTCCCCTCGACGACGGTGATCGACGGCGACAGGGACGAGCTGACGCCGGCGCCGATGAGGATGAGCACGGCGGCCAGCGCGCCCCAGCCGGCGAGCGCGACTCGGGGATGCCTGATCGACAGCTGCGCGAGCTTGAGCACGGACCTCTCCTGAACTTCCGCGGGACGTCTCGCACGCTACGGGCGCTCCGCTGCCGTGCCATCCGCAATCCGTCACCAACACATGTGCGGATTGCTACGGGTGCGATGGGGGCCTGTCCCGGGCACCATGGTGGTCATGACGTTGGGGAGACTGGTACTGCAGGCCGCGGACCGGCATGCCGCGTACGTCGCGATGCAGGCCCCGGGCAACGGGGGCTGGGCGGACGTCTCGTTCGCCGAGCTCGGCCGGGCTGCGCGCGAGATCGCCGCCGGACTGCACGAGCTCGGTCTCGGGCCGGGAGACCGGGTCGCCATCCTCGGCGCGACCCGGCCGGAGTGGACGCTCGCCGACTGCGGCGTCCTGCTCGCCGGCGCGACGGTCGTGCCGATCTACCACACCAACCCGCCGTCGGAGTGCCGCTATGTCCTCGCGCACTCGGGCGCCTGCGCGGTGATCTGCGAGGACGCCGAGCAGCTGGCGAAGATCCGCGAGGTCCAGCCCGACTGCGTCGACCTGCGCCACGTCATCACGATGGTGCCGACGGATGACCCGGACGCCCTGACGCTCGACGACCTCCGCGCGCGGGGTGTGGCCGCGGGTGCCGGCACGGACGCGATCGAGCGCATCAGCGGCGGCGTGCGCGACGACGACGTCGCGACGATCGTCTACACGTCGGGCACGACCGGGCCGCCCAAGGGCTGCATGCTCACGCACCGCAACGTGCTGGCCACGATCGAGATGTACGCACGCCAGGTGCGGATCGAGCCGGGCGACTCGGCCTTCTTCTTCCTCCCGCTCGCCCACGTGCTCGCCCGGGTGACGCAGTTCGTCGCGCTCGACTCCGGCGGCACGTTGTCGTTCTACAGCCGCGACCCGGCGAAGCTCCTCGACGACGTCGCCACGCTGCGGCCGACCCACCTCCCGTCGGTGCCGCGGCTCTTCGAGAAGATCCACACCCGGGCGCTGGCCACGGCCGCGGACGAGGGCGGGATCAAGGCCGCGATCTTCACGCGCGCACTGAGCACGGCCCGCCGAGCGCGGGCGATCGAGCGCGCCGGCGGGAGGCCGTCACCGGTTCTCCGTGCGCGGCGCGCGCTCGCCGACCGCGCCGTCCTGCACCGCGTCCGCGACCTGCTCGGCGGCCGCATCCAGCTCTGCCTGACGGGCGCGGCGCCGATCAGCGTCGAGGTCCTCGAGTTCTTCGACGCGTGCGGGATCGTCATCGTCGAGGGCTACGGGATGACCGAGAGCTGCGCCGCGGCGACGCTCAACACACCGGGCCACGTCCGGTTCGGCACGGTCGGCCGGGCGCTGCCCGGCGCGGAGATGCGCGTCGCCGACGACGGCGAGGTGCTGCTGCGCGGCCCCCACGTCTTCCCCGGCTACTACCGCAACGACGAAGCGACGCGCGAGACGATCGACGACGACGGCTGGCTGCACACCGGCGACCTCGGCGCCATCGACGACGACGGCTACCTGCGCATCACCGGGCGCGCGAAGGACCTCATCATCACGTCGAGCGGGAAGAACATCACGCCCTCGAACCTCGAGGCCGAGCTGCGGGAGTCTCGGTGGATCTCGCAGGCCGTGGTGTACGGCGATCAGCACCCGTACCTCGTCGCGATGCTGACGCTCGACCCCGAGGAGGCGCCGTCGCTGGCGGCGCGGCTGGGCGTCGCCGACGACCCGGCGAAGATGGCCGCCGACCCGCGGGTGCGCGACGCGCTCCAGGAGGAGATCGACCGGGTCAACCGCGACGTGTCACGGATCTCGGAGATCAAGCGGTTCGGGGTGCTGGAGCGTGACCTCACGCTCGACGCCGATGAGCTGACGCCGACGCTGAAGGTCAAGCGCAACCGGGTGTACGAACACCACCACGACTTCTTCGAGCATCTGTACGACGGCTGACACTGACGTTCCTTGCGGTCAGCGCGAGGAACGTCGGGTTCTACAGCTCGTCGAGCCCGATGACGAGGCCCAGTCGGTCGGCGCCGCGCCGAAGGCGCCCGTCGAGCGTCACCACACGGCGACCGGTCAGGCGGGCCAGCGCGACGTACTCTGCGTCGTAGGTCCGCGCCCAGCCCAGCTCACGCGCGACCGCCCATGCCTCGCGACCCAGCCGCGCCGGGGCCCGCCGTGCGACGTCGAGTCGTTCCAGTCGGTCGAGCATGACCTCGCCGTCCTGCACCGGAACCCGGCTCTGCCACACCTGCAGCCGCAGCGTGGCGCGGGCCTCCGACCACATGAGCGGCGGCGCGATGAGGTCGCCGCCCAGTCGCTCCAGCCCGCCTTCCTCGACGAGCGATGCCACGGCCACGCTCGCGTCGACGACGAACGTCAACGCCCGCGCCGGGCGTCATCGAGCGCGCCGACCCAGTCCGGCGCCGGAAGTCCCG
>SYBY01000443.1 GCA_005788585.1 Actinomycetota bacterium
CACGTCCTCGTACAGGATCTCCGCGTGCCCGCCGAGCTTGCCGAACTCCTCCTGCGGGTGCTCCATCGTCGCGACGTCGCGCAGGATGTTCACGCCGGGCGTGTCGGCGGGGACGATGAACATCGACGCGCGCTGGTGCGGCCGTGCGTCCGGATCGGTCACGGCCATGACGATGAGCACGTCGGCGATCGACGCGTTCGAGCTGAACCACTTGTGGCCGTTGATGACCCACGCGTCGCCGTCCCGGACCGCGGTGGTCTGCAGCAGCGTCGGGTCCGCGCCGGCGTTCGGCTCGGTCATGCTGAACGCCGACTTGATGTCCCCGGCGAGGAGCGGCTCGAGCCAGCGCTCCTTCTGCTCGGGCGTCCCGGCCAGCGCGAGGATCTCGCTGTTGCCCGAGTCAGGCGCCTGGCAGCCGAACGCGTTCGGGGCGAAGGGCGACGCGCCGAGGATCTCGTGCAGCAGGCCGAGCTTGACCTGGCCGTAGCCCTGGCCGCCGAGCTCCGGGTCGAGGTGTGCGGCCCACAGGCCCTGTTCCTTCACGCGCTCCTGCAGCGGGGCGTAGACGCGGTCGAGCTGGTCCTGGGACAGCTCGGAGAAGACCGTCTCGAGCGGCCAGATCTCCTCGCGCACGAAGTCACGCGCCCAGTCGAGCTTCGCCTGGTACTCCGGTTCGGTCTGAAAGTCCCACGCCATCGTCCCGCGCCTCCTCGGTGATAGGCGTCGGACGCTACCGCGCGGCGACACCTCGCAGTGTCGGCAGGACCGTGTCGCCGTACATGGCGATCGTGCCCAGCGGATCGGCCTGCCCGATGAGCTGGAGACAGACGACGGTGGCGCCGAGGTCGGCGATCTCCCGCACCCGCTCGACGTGCTCCTCGGCGTCCGCGCTGACGATGAAGCCCTCCCGGGCGAACGCCTCGTCGGTCATCTGTGCGTCGGCGCGGCGCTGCATGTCCGCCGGGTCGGAGATGTCGTCGATGTACAGCTCCGGGAGCTGCGTGGGCTTCCAGCGGCGGGCGCCCTGCAGCGCGGCGTCGCCGTCCTCGGCCCAAGCCATCCCGCTGTGCATGATGATCTCCCCCGGCTCGCGGCCGTGCTTGGCGCACGCCTCGCGGTACGCGTCGACGATCTCAGGAGCGGTGTCGGGGTCGCCGAGCGTCCACAGGCCGTCGCCGTAGCGTCCTGCGATCTGCGCGGCCTGGACCCCGAACGCACTGACGTAGAGCTTGGGCGGACGCGCGGCCCGGCTGTAGAGCTTGGCGTCCTTCAGCGCGAACCAGCCGGCGTCCATGGTCACGGTCTCCCCCCGCCACAGCGCCGTGATGGCCTCCAGACCGGCGGCGAAGCGATCGTGCTGCTCGCCGATGTCCGGCCAGTCCAGCCCGAGCGGCGACTCGTTGACGGACTCACCCGAACCGACACCGAGGTAGACCCGCCCCGGGTACAGCTCCTCGAGGGACATGAACGCCTGCGCGATGAGGCCTGGGTGGTAGTGGTGCACGACCGGCGTGACCCCGGTCCCGAGCATCTTCGTCGTCTGCTGGCCGATGGCGCCGAGCGTGACCCAGGCCTGGGTCCCGCGCCCGTCGGGGAACCACGGCGCGAAGTGGTCGGAGAGGCCGGTGCCGTCAAACCCGGCGCGGTCGGCGAGCATGGCCTGCTGGACGAGGTCGGCGGGCGCGAACTCCTCGGTCGAGCCGGCGAACCAGAAACGGGGGGCGGTCATGTTCGGGTGGTACCCGCCCCGGCGGATCTCGGACCGCGACTACTCAGGAGGCGCGCTCGCCGCCGCGGGCGTGGTGGGCTCCGCGATCGCCTCCGCCGGTGCCACGCGCAGCACGGTGGTGCCGCCCTGCTCGGTGACCTCTTCGGTCACGGGGCCCGTGACGCCGGCCGGCGTGGCCGCGGGGGGCGCGTCGGTGGCACCGGCCGCAACGAGGAGTCGGAGGGCTGGTACGACCTGGTCGCGTGACACGCGCTTGGTTGTGCGCGGAGTCGATTGGGTCCGGACGGGAACCGGTGAGCTCTCCGGCGCCGGTGCGACGGTGGGGACCACGGCAGGGGCGGTCGCGGGCGCCTGCTGCACGCTGTCGGTCCGGGGACGCGCGGCGGACCGGTCGGGCTCCCGGCGCTCGGTCTGCGCGGGCCGGACCTCGGGCGCGACCACCGGTGCGGTCGCGACCAGCGCAGTCGGCGTCCCGGCCAGCGTTCCCGCGCAGGCGACGGCGCAGAGCTTCGCGACGCTGCTGACCTGCGGCTCGGCCGACGGCAGCAGCACGATGTCGCGCAGACGGTCGCGCAGCGCGCCGAACCGCGTCTCGAACCGCACCGCGAGCGCTGTGGGCAGGAACAGCACCGCCGCGTACCGCCGCTGGCGCCGTAGCTCGCGGTGCAGTCGCGAGCAGCCCGTGCAACCCTGCACGTGACGCGTCGCGTGGGCGGAGAGCCGGACCCCCCGTGTGGCGGCGACGACGACGTGCTCGCGCACGGAGTCGCAGTCGGCCTCCGCGCTGGCGATGCGCTCGGCGAGCGTGCGTCGCGCGCGCGAGACGACCGCCTTCGCCGCCCCTTCGCTGACCTCAAGCGCCGTGGCGATGTCGTCGACCGACCGCCCTTCGAGCACGCTCAGCACCAGGGCCGAGCGCTGGCGCTCGGGCAGGTCGCCCCACGCGCGCACCACGCCCGCGAACTCGTCGCGCCGCAGCGCGGCATCAGCAGGCCCGTCCTCGCGCGACGCCAGCAGGACCTCGTCGAGCGGGGACGCAGAGCGCTCGCCGCGCAGCAGGTCGAGCGCGCGCCTCCACGCGATCGTGTGCAGCCACGCCCGCACGTCGCTGGGCACGCGCCCGTCCTGCAGCGCGGCGTGCGCCGAGGCCAGCGCCTCCTGCACCGCGTCCTCGGCGAGGTCCGGCCGCGCGCGCCGTGAGACGAACCGGACGAGCGTGTCGCGGTGCCGGCCGACGAGCACCGCGAAGGCGCGCTCGTCGCCCTCGCGCGTGCGCTGCGCGAGCGCGCGGTCGGTGAGACGGGAGTGGAGCATCACGAGTCCAGACGCGGGGAGATCGAGAAGGTGACGGACCTTCCGCGGAGATCCGTCCTGCGCCAGATGGTGCGTCACTCCGTGCCGCCACGCATCGACCAAACGGTGTCCATCCCACCCCGCCGGGTCAAACCGGCAGAGAGGAACCACCATGCACCGATCCCTCACCACCGCCATCGTCGCCGCCGCCGCGCTCGCCGTGCCCGCGACGGCGTCGGCGGCGACCCCCGTCGTGTCGCTCGTCCCGCCGAGCGACGACCCGGTGAACGTCGAGGTCACCATCACCGACGGCGCCGGCACGGCCGTACAGACGCAATCCTGCGAGTGGCGTGGCGAAGGCCCCGGCGACGAGGACCGCCTGTGCCTCGCCTTCGTCGGCGACCCGAAGGCGGCGGTTGACGCCATCACCGCCGCGGGCGGCGAGCGGGGCACGCGGCGCACCGTCGCCCCGGCACACGCGCTCGACATGACCTCCGTGACGAGCCGCCGCGCGGACGGCACGTGGCTCCAGCGCATCACCGGGACGGCGAAGGGCCAGGCGACGCACGCCGGGTTCGTGTGCGACAGCGCCGGCGAGCGGTGCACCCGCTGGGACGCCGAGGGCGAGCCGCGCGCGAAGAAGCAGATCCGGGCCGCGGCGCTGCGGCTCAAGCGCCGGGGCCGGTAGGGCCGCCGGGGGGCGGGGCGGTCAGGCGCTCCAGGGCACCGTCGCCTGGAGCACGGCCTCCTCGACCGCCCCGGTCCGCAGGCCGGTGATCTGCTGGTACTCCTCGTCGGCGACCATGTCGCAGAACGCGCGGCGGCTGGGGTAGCGGACGACGAGCAGCACGTCCCAATCCCACCCGTCGGGCGCGACGAGCGACGTCGACGCGTCGCCGACGTAGAGCATCTCGCCGCCGACGCGCTCCAGGAACGGCGCGATCCGGCGGGCGTACTCCTCGTAGTCGGGGCGGCCGCCCTCCTTGAAGCGCAGGAGGTTGAGCATCGCGATGGGGGACGGCGGATCGGTGTCCTCGGCCAGCAGGCGCTTGAGGTCCCGGCCGGTGGGGTTTACGGGCATGGCCGAAGACTCTCAGACAGGTCTCAGGTTCGGCGCAGGGCACTCAAAGGCGCCGCGTCGATGCTGCCGTCACCCCACAGGTAGGAGACCTTCATGACCACTCGACGCATCGCGGTGATCGGCGGCACGCTCGTCGCTCTCGCCGCAGGATCAGCCGGCGCCGTCGCGGCGACCTCGACCGATGAGGCCAAGGAGCGCGAGAAGACCGTGCTCGACACCGCCGCCAAGGAGCTCGAGGTCACGCCCGACGAGCTGCGGTCCGCACTGCGGGCCGGCCAGTCCGCCCAGCTCGACCAGGCCGTCAAGGACGGCACGCTCACCCAGGAGCAGGCCGACCGCATCAAGGAGCGGATGGCCTCCAGCGGCCTCGTCCTCGGTGGCGGTGGCAAGGGCGGGCCCGGCGGACATCACCGCGGTGGGCCCGGCGGCGGCCGCGAGATGATGACCGACGTCGCGAAGGCGCTCGGCCTCACCGAGGCGCAGCTGCGCACGCAGCTCGAGGACGGCAAGACGATCGCCGAGGTCGCCAAGGCCCAGAACAAGGACCTCGACGACGTCAAGGCCGCCGTGAAGAAGGCGGCCGTCGCCCGGCTCGACCAGCAGGCCAAGGACGGCGACATCACCAAGGCACAGCGCGATGAGATCGTCGAGCACCTCGAGGACCACATCGACCGGCTCGGCGAGAAGCCGCTCGGTGGACGCGGTCCCGGCCGGGGTCCCGGTGGCCCTGGCGCGCCGCCCGCGCGCCAGGAGGGTGAGACCAACCAGGACGGGTCGTACGTGCCGCCGACGACCGGCGCCGCGCAGACCGCGTAGGCGCACTCAGGACCCGCGTGGTCTGGCCAGCCAGCCAGGCCACGCGGAAATCCTGACTGACGGAGTGTCAGATTTCTTGGCGCGTCTGCGCTCTTTCGTACCGATCCGGCATCCCCCATCATGGGCGCCTCTGATCGAGCGCCACGACATCCCCAACGACGCCCTCCTCGTGACCGGAGCCACCGGCTTCCTCGGCATGCAAGTGCTGGCCCGCGTCCTGCGCGACAGCGATCGGCATGTCGTCGCGCTGGTCCGCGCCGACGACGACGCGGCCGCGGCGGGACGCCTGCGCGACGCGCTCGCGCTCATCCTGTCCGAGCCCGCACCCGAGGACCGCCTGACCGCGATCGCGGCCGACATCGAGGCCCCGGGGCTCGATCTCGACGGCGACACCCACGACCTGCTCGCGGACCGCATCACGACGATCCTGCACTGCGCGGCGTCTATCTCCTTCGTCCTGCCGCTCGAGGAGTCCCGGGCCATCAACGTCGACGGCACGCGGCGCATGCTCGACCTGGCACGTCGCTGCGCGACCAGCGGGGACGGGCTCGAGCGGTTCTCCTACGTGTCGACCGCCTACGTCGCCGGCCGCCACCGCGGCGCGTTCGGTCCGGGCGACCTGCAGTGCGGACAGCGGTTCCGCAACGCGTACGAGCACACCAAGAACGAGGCCGAGATCCTGGTCCGCGACGCGGCCACGGCGTGGGAACTGCCGACGCAGGTCTTCCGCCCGTCGATCGTCGTCGGCGAGCGCGACACCGGCTGGACGAACAGCTTCAACGTGCTCTACGCGCCCTACCGCAGCTACTCCATGGGCCAGTACACGGTGCTGCCCGGTCGCCTCGACGGGGTCGTCGACGTCGTCCCGGTCGACTACGTGGCCGACGGGATCTGGGCGCTCATGCGCGAGCCCGCACCGGCCGGTGTCGCCACGTACATGCTCACCGCGGGCGACCTCGCCCCGACGCTGCGCGAGATCCGTCAGATCGCCGTCGACTACTTCGCCAAGGGCACCCCGGCAATCATCCACCCGACGGCGTTCCGCGTGCTGGCGGCACCGGCGCTGGGGCTGCTGGGCGGATCGAAGGCGCGCACCGTGCTGGCGCGCAGCAAGCCGTACTTCCCCTACTTCGAGGTCGAGACGCGCTACGACGCGCGCTCGACGCAGGCCGCGCTTCAGCGCCACGACATCACGCCGCCGCGGTTCGGCGACTACGCCGACCGGCTGCTCGACTTCGCCGTCCAGGCGAAGTGGGGCAAGGCGATTCCGCCGCGCCGCGAGGTCGTGGCCGACATGCCGCCGCTCGCGGCCTGACGCCGGGCGCGCATGAGGACTACGGTTCGGCGCGTGCCGACCGAGCTTCCGCCCGCCCTCAAGACGCTGATCGACACGGCGCTGCGCCTCGCGCGCCAGGCGCCGAGCGGGCGGGTCGCCCTGACCCGCGCGGCCGACCTCGTCGATGCCGCCGCCGTCCCCGCCTGGCTGGAGTCCAGCGTCGACCGGGCGCTGGGTGACCTGCCCGAACCCGAGCCGCTGGATCGCAAGGCGATCGAGAAGGCCCTGAAGGACGCGTGGGGCAAGGCGCCCGGCAAGGTGCTCGACGACCTCGACGAGGAGCCGCTCGCGGTGCGCGCCGCCGCGCAGGTCCACCGTGGCGAGCTTGACGGGACGCCGGTCGCGATCAAGGTGCGGCGGCCCGGCCTGGACCGTGCCGTGCGCGCGGACCTGTCCCTGCTGGAGACGCTCGCGATGCCGCTCGGCGCCGCGTTCCCGGCGATCGACGCCGGGGCGTTCCTGCGTGACGTGCGCGAGCAGACCTCCGACGAGATCGACTTCGAGCACGAGGCGGACATGCAGCGCCGAGTCGCGCGGGCCATCCGGCACGTGGAGGGCATCGTCGTGCCGCGGCCCCACACGGACCTCTCGGCTCCCGGCGTGATGGTCAGCGACCTGCTGCGCGGCACGACCCTGCACGAGGGGGGCGTCCCGGACGATCCCGCCGCGGCGGGCACCGCGCTCATCCACGCGCACGTCAGCGCGGCGCGCGACGCCGGGCTGGCGATGCTCGACGCGCGCCCCGGGCACGTCGTCGTGCTCGGCGACGGCCGCATCGGCCTACTCGGCGCCGGCGTCGCGCGACAGGTCGCCCCCGAGCGGGTGCGGCTCGCGCTGGTGGC
>SYBY01000444.1 GCA_005788585.1 Actinomycetota bacterium
CCGGTGAGCGAGTCGACGTAGTCGATGACCGAGCCCTTGACGTAGGGCAGCGACGGCTTGTCCACGAGGATCTTCAGGCCGTCGAGATCGAAGACCTCGTCGTCGTCGCGCTGCTCGTCGAACGCGAGCGCGTACTGGAAGCCTGAACAGCCGCCACCGCGCACGCCGACGCGAAGCCCCGCGCCCTCGGCCTGCTCGCCCTGGGAGGCGAGGAACTCGTGCACCTTCTCGGCGCCCTTGTCGGTGATGGTGATCATGGTCCGATGCGTCTCCGGTTGGTCGGTCACGCCGTAGCTATACAAAGTGTAGCGACACGCTACCCTCGAATCGACATGCCGACCGCCGAAGACCTGCGGGCCCGTATCGAGGCCGCCATTCCGGGCGCCGAGGCGTCCGTCCAGAGTGAGGACAACGTCCATTTCGCCGCTCAGGTGAAGGCTCAGGCCTTCGCCGGGAAGAGCCGCCTGGAGCAGCACCGCATGGTGATGGACATCTTCGGCGACCAACTGGGCGGCGAGATCCACGCCCTCTCCCTGAAGACGGAGACCCCATGAGCGAGAACCCCATGCGCGACGCCATCTCGGAGGCGATCGCCAGCAACGACGTCATCCTCTTCATGAAGGGCACGCCCGACGCCCCCGCGTGCGGGTTCTCCGCGCGCGCGGCCGGCGCCCTGCAGGCGCTCGAGGTGCCGTTCAGCGCCGTCGACATCCTGCCCGACCCGCGGATCCGCCAGGAGCTGTCGGCGCTGAGCAACTGGCCGACCATCCCGCAGCTGTTCGTCAAGGGCGAGCTGCTCGGCGGGTCGGACATCATCATGGAGATGTACGAGTCGGGCGAACTGGCCGGCGCCCTGGGCGTCGAGCAGCCCGACAGCGATCCGGAGCCGGCCGACGCGCAGGCGCCGACGCTCCAGATCGAGAACCGCCTGAACTAGCGGCTAGCGGACCGTCACCGGGACGCGCGCCGTGCCGCTCAGGCGCAGCTGCGGGTCCCGGTACAGGCGGGTGCCCTCGCCCCCGCCGCCCTCGCCGTCCTCGGACTCGAGGTCGGCCTCGGACGGGAACGAGAGCCGCAGCCCGTCGTAGCGCTCGAGGCTCTCGAACGCCGACGCGAACTGGTTCGGCGTGGCGGGACCCGAGCCGCTGCCGCTGCCGTCCTCGCTGAGGCCGAACAGCGCGCCGAGGCCCTCAATGAGCTCCTCCTCGCCGCCGGCCGAGTCGGCACCGGGACCGGACACGGTCAGCAGCCGGTCGCCGCGCGGCGCGCTCGCGGGCACGCGGAACCGGATCGACTTCGTCGTCACCCGTCCGCTGGACGCGCGGCGCAGGCGCAGGCGCATGGTGGCCGTCCGGCCGCGCCGCAGCGTCGACGGGACCTCGACGGACTCGACGAACGACTGCGTCGTGCCACGCCGCAGCCGCAACGCGATCTGCAGGTCGGTGGGCTCCAGCGCACCGAACTCGTAGCTGTCGAGCAGGCCCGACGCGCTGCTGACGTCCGCGAGCACCGCACCGGCGATCCCGAGCGCCGGGGCCCCGGCGCCGAGCACGTAGCGGTTGCAGAAGCGCAGGTCACGGCGGACCTGGCGCAGCTTCAGGCGGACGCACATCTCGCCACTCGTGCGGCCAGGGGTGCCACCCTTCAGGACGGTCTGTGCGAGCGTGCCGGCCGACGCGCCCGCGACGACGCCGAGGCCGGACACGCCGCTGGGCTGTCCGAGGGCCGACTCGTCGGCGATCCGCGCGGTCAGCGTCTGCGTGCGACCCGTCTGCAGGTCCTGCGCGAGCACGCGCATCGGGTAGTTCGGCGGTGCGCTGCCGGTGGACCCGGTGATCGCGCTGATGCCGTCGCCGCTGATCGTCCCGGCATCCGCGACGGGCTCGCCGAGCTTGTAAGTCGACAGCTCCGCGGTGCCGAGCGGGTTGAAGATGATCCCCGAGACGCGTGCGGTCTGCAGGTACAGCGACCGGCGTCCCGCGCCCTCGAAGGGGTGGCCGAACGCCCAGACCTTCGGGCCGTCGGTGTAGACCGCCGTGCCCAGTGCACCGAGGGCGACCTGGCCGGTGGAGTAGCCCGCGAAGACCGCGGACCCCGGGATGATCGGCGTGGCCGTGCCCGCCAGGCCGGGGGCCTGACGCGGGACCGCCGGCGTGGTGATCAGCTGCTTGCCGGCCTTCTTCGCCGCGGCCCGCAGCGTGCTGGCCACGCGGGTGCTGGCACCCGACAGGGTCAGCGGGCCGACCAGCCGCTTGGCCCCCGCGATGGCGACGGCGGGCGGCGTGGCGCTGCGCGGGCGCACGAGCGGCGGGTCGATCGGCTCGGCCAGGATCGGCTCGATCGGCGTGGCGAAGACGACCTTGCCGCCGTAGTCACCGATGCCTTCGCTGATCGCGCCCGCGATGGCGAACGTCCCGTCGAGGCGCGGGCAGCGGATGGGCGTGCCGGAGAAGCCGGGACCGACGCCGGTGACGTCCACCGCCGGGCCGGAGACGCGGATGAGGATCCGCGACAGCTCGGGCTGCGGGCCCGTGATGACGTCGAGGACCTCGGCGTCGAAGGTGGTCACGGCCTCGCCCCGGATGACCGAGGACGCCTGGCACACCGTGCCGACGCGGACCTCACCGAGGGGCATGAAGGGTTCACCGGCAATCGCCGGGGCGGTGGGCAGCATGAGCGCGGTGGCGCTCAGCGCCCCAAGAGCGATCCGACGCATGGGTCGCGCGACGGTAGCAGGCCGTCGCGGTGGACACGTAGGCTTGTCCGGTGCTCGACGCGCCCGGTTC
>SYBY01000445.1 GCA_005788585.1 Actinomycetota bacterium
CAGGAGCTCGAGCCGCACCGGGACCGACGACGTGCCCTGGGGCGTCAGCGGGTTGATGCAGGAGAACGCCGGCACGTCGACGGTCGCAAATGGCGGCGCGATGCGCTCGGTGAAGTTCGAGCCGTCCGCGATGAAGCCGCCCGCCGAGCAGTCGAGCCCGAGGAAGATGCCGCCGAGATCGACGTGCAGGAACACGCTGCCGCGCACGGCGCGGTTCGCGCCGCCGGACCCGACCGGGAGCGGCGGAAGGCTGTCGACGCGCGCCTGCGAGAACGCGATCGGTCCGCCCTTGGCGGTCCAGTCGGTGTCCGAGATCTGTGGGGCGTCGTACGTGAACTCGGTGGCGTCGTCGAACGAGCCGGTGCTCGTGACGGTGATCGTCGTCGTGGCCACCGTTTCGACCTTCTGCCACTGCACGCCCTCGACGGTGTTCGTGCCGCGCACCGCGACCCACACGTCGGTCGGCAGCTGGTTCTCACCGGCCTGGAGCAGCCCGAAGTTGTAGCCGTACTCGGCCAGCCAGTCCGGGAGCGTGACGTCGAAGACCTGGCCGGAGAGGCGGATGGTGTCGCCGGGCTGGGCGGTCGCCGCGCTCGGCGTGCCGGTCATCGTCACGGGCATGTCGCGCCAGTAGCTGTCGTAGCTGTACTGGCAGGCGTTGTTCACCGTCTGGCTGCCCGCGACCGCTGTGCCCGCCCCCGGCGAGGCGAGGAGCAGTCCGGTGGTCACCGCGAGTGCGGCGGCCCTGAAGAGGTTGCGTGGTGTCACTGGTTGCTCCCGGTCGGTGAACGACCCCCGAGCCGCGGCGTCGTGCCGCGGCCCGGGGTCACTGCCTTGCCTTTCTGCGCCCGCCTAGCGGCGGAGGGTGACCCGCTGGGTCACGGCCTTGGCGCCCTTCGGCGCGATCCGCACGGTCGCGGCGACCGACGTGCGCGCGCGCAGCACCGCTGCGCCAACCTTCGAGACGCGCAGGGTGTAGGTCTTCGTCGTGCCCGGGGCCACGGTGAACGTCCGCGTGCCGGCCAGCGTCTGGAGCTTCGCCTTGCCCTTGCCGACCCGCAGCTTGCTGCGGCTCTTCAGGGTGATCGTGCCGGTGCACTGCGCCGCGCCGGCCGGGCACCCGACGGTGACCTTCAGCTTGCGCGTCTTCGCCGACAGCGCGCCCTTGGTGGCGCCGACGAGCTTCAGCGTCGGGGACTTGGGGGTCGGAGCCGAAGCCGGAGCCGGCGCGGCGGCGACGATCGGGGCCGCGACCGGGATAGCCGTGATCACCGGGCCGACCGGCGGAGCCGGGGCGATCGCGAACGGCGCCCTGGGTTGATGGGTGATCGCGTAGCGACCACCCGAGCCTGCGGGCACGGTGCTCGTCGACGGCGGATCGCCGGCGGGGACGGGGCGCGGGATGCTCAGCGACGCGTCACGACGGCCGAGATTCGAGAACCCGATCGCCGGGTTCACGATGTCCACCTTGCCCTCCAGGCAGTCGATGCTCGCGCCGTAGCGCCCGGTCTCCGCGCGGATGAACAGGGACCCGTACGGGTGCATCGGGAAGACGGCGCCCTCGGCACCGCTGTGACCGCGGCCAACGAGGGTCAGCTCCGGGATCTGGCCCGGCGCACCCAGCGAGAAGGCGATCGGACCGCCACCGGTCGGCGTCCACGTCGTGTCCGGGACCGTGAACTGGAGCTTGGCCTCGGGGTAGGACTCGTCACCCGTGCCCGCAACGCCGTCAGGGTCAACGAACGTGGTCTGCCAGCGGCTCTCGATCTTGACCAGCTGCTCGCCCTCGACGGTGTTGTCCGCCTTGAGCTGGATCCACATCGTGAACGGCTGGTCGAGCTTCCCGTCGGCCGGCAGCGCCTGGTACACGCCCAGGTTGTTGTAGAGGCCCTTCATCATGGCCTCGTGGAGCGTCACGTCGAGCTTCGCGCCGCTCAGCGTGTACGCCTGGCCCGGCGTGAACGCGGCGAGCGCTCCCGTGCTGAGCTTCATCTCGTAGCTGTTGATCTCACGGCCGATGTACCGGCCGAGCCCGTCGAGGCACGTCAGCTCACGGGCCTGGGCGAGCGGCGTGGCGGTCGCGAGTGCCGCCAGCGGCGCGCTCTGAATCGCGTAGCGGCCGCGGTCGCCACCGTCAGCAGGCGGGACGTTGCCCCGCTCGGCGTAGGCGATGGTGTTGTTCAGCAGCGAGGCTCCGCCGGAGACGCAGTCCAGCGACGACCGGCCCTGGCCGGTGCCGTGGTTGCCGATGCGCACCCGGGCGTAGAAGCTGCCGTACGGCCGGGCCGTGGTCAGCGGGTCGACGTCCGGCACGGCCGGGTTGTTGAACACGCTGTCCTGCGGGTCGCTCGACGTCGCGTTGGCCTTGCGCCACTGCGACTGGACGTTGACCTCGCCGAGCTGACCAGGCGGTGCCACGGAGAACGCAACGGGCGCCGTGGATGTCGGCGTCCAGAACGTCACAGCCGTATTGAGATTCGTCGTGCCGGCGAGGTTCGGCGTGGCCGGGCCGTTCGGCGCGCCGGCGTTCGTGTAGCGCTGGACCGAGGCGGTCTGGCTCGCCGCGTCCCACAGGACACGGATGTTCGCGCTCGGGTTGATCACCGCGCGCAGCGTCTGGCGCTGCTCGAGCGTGTTCGTCGCGCGGATGGCGACCCAGAACGTGATACCGCCGAGCTTGTTCTCGCCGTCGGCGAGCAGGCCCGTCTTGCCGAGGCGCTCGAAGTACGCGTTCTTCAGGTCGTACTGGATCTGCGGCGCGTAGCTGACCTTCTGGCCGACGACGACGTCGCCGAAGTCCGCCACACCGGCGACCCGGAAGGTCAGGTCGCTCTCGGGGATGACGTTGTCGGCGGCGGCGTTCGCGCCGACCGGACCGATGCACTGGAACTCCGTGGCGGCCGACGCGGGTGCCGCGGCGGCGCCGGCGGCGAGGGTGCTCGCCGCCAGGATGCCCAGCAGCCGGCGCGTGCGCGCCCGGTGCGGGGAGAGGGTGTCGCTGGCTCTCATCAACTGCTCCGATTCATGGCCCGACCGCGACGCGGGGACCCGGGGATGTGGGATGGCCGACCCGGTTCAGACCATGAACCTTTGCGGCAGATGTAAAGCTAGCTTAACTCTGTGTGTGTTGTTAGCCCGCCGACCTCTCTATGCTTGGTCCATGGCGAACCCGGCGGGCCACTCGGTCGACGACTACCTCGAGACGATCTACTTCCTCGCGTACCCCGTGGGCGAGTACCGGCCGGCGGACGGCTCGCCTGCCATCGCGGCGCGGATCGCGGAACTCCTCGGGGTCTCCCGCGCGGCCTCGGGCGAGATGCTCAAGCGCATGGAGGCCGAGGGCCTCGTCACGCGCGGGCCGTCGAAGGAGGCCGTCCTCACGAAGGCGGGCCTGAAGCGCGCCAAGCGCGTCGTGCGCCGCCACCGGATCGTCGAGCGGTTCCTCACCGACTACGTCGGGCTCGAGCCGCACGAGAGCCACGTCGAGGCCGACAAGATCGGCGGGACGTTCAGCGACGACATGGTCGACCGCATGAACGAGAAGCTCGGCTTCCCCGACCGCTGCCCGCACGGCTGGCTCGTCGAGCCCGAGTCCGAGCGCAAGGAGAACGACGACCTCGTGCCGCTGGCCGACGTCGCGGCCGGGCAGTCCGGTGAGATCGTGGCGCTGGCCGAGCACGACGGCGACCTCCTGCAGTGGTTCTACGCCGAGGGCCTGACCCCCGGGACGCAGGTCCGCGTCGAGGGCCACCAGGCCGCGGCCGGCCAGATGACCGTGCGCGTGGGCAAGCGCGAGCACGCCATCGCGCAGAAGGCCGCGGGCGGGCTGTTCGTGCGCGTCGACGACGCCTGACCGACCCCGGCCCTTGCTTTGGCAAGGGAACCGACTATCGTTCGCAAGCGTGCTTGACATCAGTGCGCAAAGCACCCGTACACCAGCGCCGGTGGACGACCTCCTCGCCCGCCAGCGCCGGCGGGAGTCGTCGGCCCGGACCTACCCGCGGCGCCTGCCCGTCGCCCTGGCCTCGGGCCGCGGCGCGGTCGTCACCGACACAGCCGGCCGTGAGTACCTCGACTGCCTGTCGGGCGCTGGTGCGCTGGCGCTGGGCCACCACCACCCGGTCGTCGTCGAGGCGCTCGAGCGGACGCTGCGTGACGCCGTCCCTCTCTCCACCCTGGACCTGACCACCCCGGTCCGCGACGCGTTCGTCGAGCGGCTGTTCGGGGTGCTGCCCGCCCACCTGCGCGACGGATGCGTCCAGTTCTGCGGCCCGTCGGGCGCCGATGCCGTCGAAGCCGCGGTGAAGCTCGTGCGCACCGCGACCGGCCGCGACGGCATGGTCGCCTTCGCAGGCGGCTACCACGGGATGACCCACGGGGCGCTGGCGCTGACCGGCGACCTGGGCGCCAAGCGCGCGCTGGGATCGCTGGGCATGGACGTGCAGCACCTGCCCTTCCCCACGGCGATCCGTTGCCCGTTCGGTGTCGGTGGCGATCTCGGTGCGCAGCTGTGCGCCCGGTCGGTGCGCGCGCTGCTCGAGGACGACCACAGCGGTGTCCTGCCGCCCGCGGGTCTCATCGTCGAGCCGGTGCGGGGCGAGGGCGGCGTGCACCCGATGCCCCCGGCGTTCGCCGCCGAGCTGCGCGCGGCGACCCGTCGCGCCGGCGTCCCGCTCATCGCCGACGAGGTGCAGACCGGCGTCGGGCGGACGGGCACGCTGTGGGCGAGCGACGCGCTGGGGCTGGAACCCGACGTGCTGGTGCTCAGCAAGGCGATCGGCGGCGGGCTGCCGCTGGCGGTGGTCGTCTACCGGCGCGAGCTCGACCTGTGGAAGCCCGGTGCCCACGCGGGGACGTTCCGCGGCAACCAGCTCGCGATGGCCGCGGGCGAGGCGACGCTGCGGCACGTCGTCGCCGAGGATCTTCCGGCGCGGGCCGCCACGCTGGGTGCGCGCCTCACGACGGCGCTGCGGGCCTCCGCCGGCGACGACCCGGCCGTGGCCGACGTGCGCGGCGCGGGGCTGATGGTCGGCGTCGAGCTGGTCGACCCGTCGGTGACCGACGGCGACGGCGTGCCGCTCCCCGACGGGGACCTGGCGGGCCGGGTGCAGCGCGCGATGCTCGAGGGCGGCGTGCTGGCCGAACGCGGCGGGCGCGGCGATGCGGTCGTGCGGTTCCTCCCCCCGCTGATCGTCAGCGAGGCGCAGGTCGACACGATCGCGTCGGTGTTCGGGTCGGCGCTGCGGGCCGCTCGGAGGGCGGGGTGACCGCGTCGCTCGTCGGCGGGCCGGCCGGCTCGCTCGGTCACGCGGCGGCGCTAGTAGCGGGTGCGGTGGACCGCGCGGCGGCGCGGCGCTCCGGTCCGCTGTCCGGCGTCGATCCTGAGGTCCTGCGGGAGCGGATCGACGCGCTTGACCCGTGCCCGGATACCGGGCTCGGGCTGGCTCGGGCCATCGCCGAACTGGAGCGCGAGGTGCTCGACCACGGCGTCTGGCCCGCCGATCCGCGCTGTGCCGCGCACCTGCACTGCGCGCCGCTGGTCTCCGCCGCCGCGGCCGAGCTGGCCGTCGGCGCGACGAACCAGTCCATGGACTCCTTCGATCAGGCGCCCGCGGCGACGTTCGCTGAAAACGCACTGGTCCGGTGGCTCGGTGGGCTCCTCGGCCTGCCGTCGTCATCGTCCGGTGTGCTGACCTCGGGTGGGACGGCGTCGAACCTGCTCGGCCTGCTGCTCGCGCGTGAGCACGCCGCGCCGTGTGTCGCCGACGGTCTGCCGGCCGAGGCGCGGGACTGGCGGATCGTCACGTCGGAGGCCGCGCACTTCAGCGTGCGCCGGGCGGCGATGCTGCTCGGCCTCGGTGAGCGCGCGGTGCTCGCCGTGCCGACCGACGTGCGGGGCGCGATGGACGTGGGCGCGCTGCGCGCGGTGCTTGATTCGGAGCGGGTCATCGCCGTCGTCGCGACGGCCGGGACGACCGACCACGGCGCCATCGATCCGCTGGCTCCGATCGCGGCCGCCACGCGTGAGGCCGGGGCGTGGCTGCACGTCGACGCGGCGGTCGGCGGCGCGCTGGCCCTCAGCCCCGCGCTCGCCCCGCGGCTGGACGGGATCGACGCCGCCGACTCCGTGACCGTCGACTTCCACAAGCTGTGGTGGCAGCCGATCGGCGCGAGCGCACTGGTCGCGCGCGACGGGACCGCGCTGCGCGCGATCGCGCACCACAGCGACTACCTCAACCGCTCCGGCGACGAGGCCGACGGCGTGCTGAACCTCGCGACGCGGTCGCTGGACACGTCGCGCCGGTTCGACGCGCTGAAGGTGCTCGTGTCCCTGCGGGCGACGGGGCGGCGGGAGCTGGCGGGGATGGTCGAGCGCTGCGTGGCGCTGGCGTCGGCCGCGGGCGCCGCGGTGGCTGCGCACCCTCGGCTGGAGCTCGTCGCGCCGGTGTCCACGGTGACCGTGCTGTTCCGCGTCGACGGCGACGACGCCGCCCAGGTGGCGGTGCAGCGTGCCCTGCTGGCGTCGGGCTCGGCCGTGATCGGCCGGACGCGGATCGACGGGCGCGAGACCCTGAAGCTGACCCTGCTGAACCCGCACGCGACCGAGCGCGACCTCGCGGCGCTGCTCGACCTGGTCGCCGACGCGGCGGCGGTGCCCGCGTGAGCGACGCACGTCAGGTTGCGGTCGCAGAGCGCCCCGAACCTGCGGCGCGTCGGTCGCGAATGCCGCTGGAGGCCGCCACCAGCGCGGCGACCCACGCCCTGCTGAACTGCTTCGCCCGCGAGGACGAGCGCTGCCGCCTGGTCCCGGCCGCCGACGCCCGCGGCCCCGTCGCCGCCGCGCTGACCGCCGACGCCACGCACGTCCTCGTCATCCCGCTGCCCTCACGCCAGGCCCAGGCGCTCGCGGCGGTGACCTACGCGTCGCTGACCGGGCGCCACCGCTTCGCGCTGCCGATCGGCCTGTCGGTCGCCGGGCTCGACCCCCAGCCCGTCGCGCTGCACACCCTCGCCGCGATGCTCGCCGACGAGCTCGGCGGCGGCGACCCCGCCACCCTGCTGGAGCGGATCCTCGACAGCCGCGCGGCCGTCGCCGGGAACCTCCGCGACCGCGCGGGCGAGATCGACGAGCTGTGGAGCGCCGCGCCGCTGTCCTTCGGCCGCTCCGAGCAGGCGCTGCTGCTCGGCCACCAGCTGCACCCCACGCCGAAGAGCCGCGGAGAGATGAGCCCCGCCCAGCGCCGCGCCTACGCGCCGGAGGCCGGGGCGGCGTTCCCGCTGCACTGGCTGGCCGTCGACCCCGCGTACGTGCGGCACGCCAGCGCCACGGGCACACCCGCGCCGGACCTGGCGCGCGGGCTTCTCGGCGAGCACGCGCCGGACACCGGCGGCTGGGTCCTCCTCCCCGCGCACCCCTGGGAGGCCCGCCATCTCCAGTCCGACCCGGCGCTGCACGACCTGTTCGCCTCGGGCGCAGTCGAGGACCTCGGGCCGCTCGGCCCGCCCGTCCGCCCGACGACCTCCGTCCGCACCGTCCACCACGCGGCCTGGCCGTGGCAGCTGAAGTTCAGCCTGCACGTGCGCGTGACGAACTCGATGCGCGTCACGCTGCCGAAGGAGCTCGACCGCGCCGTCGAAGCCGCCCGGCTGCAGCAGACCGCGCTGGGCGCCGCCGCCGACGCCGCCGCGCCGCACCTCCGGATCCTCCACGACCCCGCGTACCTCACGGTGCAGCGCGACGGCGAGGTGCTCTCCGGCTTCTCGGTGCTGTTGCGCGAGAACCCTTGGCCCGGCGCGCCCGGCGAGGACGTCACCGCGCTGACGACCCTCTGCCAGGACCACCCGTACGGCGGGCGCAGCCGGCTGGGCGCGATCGTCGACGGGCTGGCCCACGAGTCCGGCCGCGCCCCCGCCGACATCGCCCGCGCGTGGTTCGCGCGGTTCTGCGACGTCGCCGTCCGCTCGCTCGTGCGGCTGTACCTGGACGTCGGCCTGTGCTTCGAGCCCCACCAGCAGAACACGCTGCTCGAACTCGACGGGGGCTGGCCGGCGCGGTGCATCGTGCGCGACAGCCAGGGCTACTTCCACCGCGAGCTCGCCCACGCCGACGTGACCGCCGTGCTGCCGGGCCACGGCGAGGTGACGGAGTCGATCTTCCCCGAGGCACTGGCCGACGAGCGCCTCGTCTACTACCCGTTCGTCAACCTGACGCTCGGCGTGATCAACGCGCTGGGGATGGCGGGCGCCATCGATGAGCGCGTGCTGCTCGGCGACCTGCGCGACGTGCTCGCCGACGAACGCGCGCGCGGCGGGCGGTACCCGCACACGCTGCTCGACCGGCTGCTCGACGACGACCGCTGGCCGTGCAAGGGCAACCTGCGCACCCGCCTGCACGACATGGACGAGCTGGTCGGCGACATCAGCGTGCAGTCGGTCTACGTGTCGATCCCCAACCCGCTGCTGGGCGCGACGTGAGCTGGCGCGCGACCCTCGCGGGGACCGACGTCGTCCTCAGCGCCCACGAGCTGGATCTCGACCGCGACCTGCCCCTCGTGCGGCGATGGATGAACGCGGCGCACGTCGCACCCTGGTGGGGGCTCGCCGGGCCGATCGACGTGACCGAGCGCTACCTGCGCGAGCAGCTCGCCCGCCCGCACCTCGACCCGTGGATCGTCTGCGCCGACGGCGCGCCGTTCGCCTACGCCGAGACCTATCGCGCGGCCGACGACCCGCTCGCCGACCACTACGACACCGACCCCGGCGACCGCGGGTTCCACCTGCTCATCGGCCCGCCCGAGCGGCTTGGGACCGGCGCGGCGCAGCTGCTCATCCGCGCACTGCTCGCCCACCTGCTGGCCGACCCGGCCGCGACCCGCGTGGTGTGCGAGCCCGACCTCCGCAACACCCGGATGCTGCGCTGCTGCGCCGGGCTCGGGGCGACCCACACCGGCGTCGTGCGGCTCCCCGACAAGGACGCCGCGCTGCTGGTGTGGACCCGTGACGACGTGATCGCGGACGACACCGCCGTGCCCACCCAGGACGCGATCGCGTGACGAGCACCTGCGACCATGACGTCATCGCCGTCGGGCTCGGCCCGTTCAACCTCGGCCTCGCCGCCCTGCTCGACGGCGTGCCCGAGCTGGAGGTCGCGGTCTTCGAACAGCGCGACGGGTTCGCCTGGCACCCCGGGCTGATGCTGCCCGACAGCGAGGTGCAGGTCCCCTTCCTCGCCGACCTCGTCACCCTCGCCGACCCCACGAGCCGCCACTCGTTCCTGAACTACCTGCACGAGCGCGGGCGCCTCTACCGCTTCTACTTCCACGAGCGCCTGCACCTGCTGCGCAGCGAGTTCAACGCGTACTGCCGCTGGGTCGCCGAGCGCCTGCCGAGCATCCGCTTCCGCCACCGGGTGACGGCGGTCGAGCCGCTGCGCGACGGCGGCTGGTCGGTCACCGTCCAGACCCCGCACGGCGTCGCGACGCAGACCGCGCGCCACGTGGTCCTGGGCGTCGGCGGCGTGCCGTTCGTCCCGGCGTGCGGCATGCCGCATCTGGGCACGAGCGTCCTGCACTCCGGCGACTACCTCACGCACCGCGAGCAGCTGCGGGCCGCGCGTTCGGTCACGGTGATCGGCTCGGGCCAGAGCGCGGCCGAGGTCTTCTGCGACCTGCTGGAGGCGATGGACCCCGACAGCGAGCAGCGCCTGGACTGGTTCACGCGGTCGCGCGGGTTCCTGCCGATGGAGTACTCGAAGCTCGGGCTCGAGCACTTCACGCCCGAGTACACGTCGTGGTTCCACGGCCTGCCGCCAGAGCGCCGCGACGAGCTGCGCGCCGGGCAGGACCTCCTCTACAAGGGCATCTCGATGGAGACGAGCGCGCGGATCTACGACGCGCTGTACGCCCGGACGGTCGACCGCGACGAGCTGCCGGTGCAGTACCGGTCGACGTGCGAGGTCGTCGACGTCGCGCCCAGCGACCGGGGCGATGCGTGTTGGCGCCTGCGCCTGCGCCACCGCGACGAGGACACGGTCTTCGACCACCACACCGACGCCGTCGTCTTCGCCACCGGCTACCGCGACGCGCCCCTGCCGGTCCCGCACCCCGAAACGCTCGTCGCGCTCGACGCGCAGGGCCGGCCCGTGATCGACCTCGACTACCGCGTGCGCCTGCGCGACGGCCGGCCGTCGACACTGTTCGTGCAGAACGCCGAGCTGCACACGCACGGCGTCGGCACGCCCGACCTGGGTCTGGCCGCCCATCGCAACGCGGTGATCATCAACGGCATCCTGGGACGCGAGCGCTACGCGGTGCGCGACCGGAACGTCTTCCAGCGGTTCGGCAGCCCGGGCGGGACGCGGGCAGCCGGGGAGCGCGCGGCATGACGCTCGTCGACGCACTCACCCCGGAGCGGTGGGCACGAGCAAACCGCGAGCTCATCGCGAAGATCCTCACCGAGTTCGTCTACGAGGACATGCTCGCGCCCGAGCGCGACGGCGAGCGCTGCACGCTGGCGCTGCCCGACGGGCGGGTGCTGCGGTGGACCGCCGTGCGCCGCATCCTGGGCCACTGGCGCGCCGATCCGGCGAGCGTGCAGCTGGTCGATGCCGACGGCACAGCGCTGCCGCTCCTCGACGCCGACGAACTCACCGCCCTGCTCGCCCCCGTGATCGGCGCGGACGCGACGACGACCGCGGGACTCATCGGCGAGGTCGCCCAGACGCTCCTGGCCGACGTGGTCCAGCTGCGCGACGGACGGCCCGTCGCCGACCTGCTGGATGCCGACGCCGCCCAGCTCGAGGGCGAGCTGCGCGGCCACCCGTGGATCTGCGCGAACAAGGGGCGGATCGGGTTCGACGCCGACGACCTCGCCACGTTCGCCCCCGAGGCGCAGCGGCCGATGCGCCTGCCATGGCTGGCGGTCGACCCCGCGCGCGCCGACACCCGCCAGGTCGACGGCCTCACCCACCACGGGGTCGTGCGCGAGCAGGTCGGCGACCTGGGCTTCGGTCTTCTGCGCGAGCGAGCCGCCGCCGGAGGCCTCGATCCCGAGACCGCCGTCTACGTCCCCGTCCACCCGTGGCAGTGGCGGGAGAAGATCGTGGCGCTGCACGCGGGCGACCTCGCGCGCGGGACGATCGTGCCGCTCGGCGAGGCCCCGCCGCGGTACCTGCCGCAGCAGTCGATCCGGACGTTCGCCGACGTGGCGGACCCGTCACGGCGGTTCCTCAAGCTGCCGATCTCGATCCTCAACACGAGCGTCTACCGGGGCCTGCCGCGCGACCGCGCACTCGCCGCCCCCGCGCTGACCGCGTGGTTTCGCGGACGCTGCGACACCGATCCGTTCCTGCGCGAGACGGGGCTGCGGCTGCTCGGCGAGGTCGCCGGCGTGTCCGTCGCCCACCCCGCGTTCGCCTCGATCCAGGGCGTGCCCTACCAGCACACCGAGATGCTCGGCGCGATCTGGCGCGACCCGATCGCCCCCCTGCTGGCCGACGGCGAACGCGCGATCAGCCTGGCCGCGCTGCTGCACCGAGACCCGGTGGGCGACGGGTTCGCCGCCGCGCTGATCACACGGTCGGGCCTGAGCGCCGCCGAGTGGGTGGCCCGGCTGCACGAGGTCACGCTGCCGCCGCTGCTGCACGTCCTCTACCGCTACGGCGCGACGTTCTCCCCCCACGCGCAGAACTGCCTGCTGGTGCTGCGCGACGACGTCCCGTGCGGACTGATCGTCAAGGACTTCGTCGACGACGCGATCGTGAGCGCCGAGCGGCTGCCCGAGCACGCGGACATGCCCGCCGAGGTGCGTGCGGCGCTGGGCGACGGCGTTGAGGCCGACGTCATCGTGCAGTGGATCCAGAGCGGGCTGCTGGTCTGCGTGCACCGGTTCCTCTCCGAGCTGCTGCTCGAGGACCTGGGTCTGCGCGAGGAGCAGTTCTGGGCGCTGGCCGAGCGTGCGGTCCGGGCGTATCAGGACCGGTTCGAGGACGAGCTCGGCGACCGCTACGAGCTGTTCCCGATCGACGCACCGGCGTTCGTCAAGCTCTGCCTGAACCGCGTGCGGGTCCTCGGCCGCGGCTACGCCGACGACGCCGAGCGGCCGATCGCGTCGGCGTCAGGCTGGCTGGAGAACCCTTTGGCGTTCGTCCCCGAGGAGGTCGCATGACCAACCCGCCGCTGCTGACCGAGCGCGCCGCCTACGAGGAGCACGACCCCGTCCTCGGCCGCCGGATCTGGTGCCGCCAGATGGACCCCGAGCACGACACCGACATCCTCCACAGCTGGATGCACCGGCCGCACGTCTCGGAGTTCTGGGAGATGGACTGGCCGCGCGACTGGATCCGCGACTACCTCCAGCGCCAGCTCGACGACCCCGGCCGTGCGCCCTACATCGGCTTCGTCGACGAGACGCCGGTCGGCTACGTCGAGGTCTACGACCCGTTCGCCGACGTGCTCGGCGCCTACGCCCCGCTGCGCGACGGCGACCTTGGCTGCCACGTGCTCATCGGGGAGGAGGAGTACCTCGGGCGCTACAGCGTGTCGCTGGGGCGGGCGACGATGCGGTTCCTCTTCAGGCGCCCGGAGGTCCAGCGGCTGGTCGGCGAGCCTGACGTGCGCAACGAGAACTTCCTGTCGCTGCTGGCCTTCCTGGGCTACAAGAAGGAGGGCGAGATCGACCTGCCCGACAAGCGCGCGGCGTTCATGGTCGCCGAACGGGGCGACGTCGAGCGGCTGTCGGGCGGCCGGCGGCGGCGGAGGGTCGTCGGTTGAGCGTTGCGGCGCTCGCGCTCGACGAGGTCCACCGCAGCTACGGCGACCGCGTCGTCCTGCGGGGAGTGACGCTCGCGGTCGCACCCGGTGAGGTATGTGCGCTGCTGGGCCCGCACGGCGCGGGCAAGAGCACGCTCGTGGGGCTGGCGGCGGGGCTCGCCGTGCCCGATCGCGGGACCGTGCGCGTGGTCGGTGAGGATCCGCGGACCCCGCCCCGCCGGGTGGGCGTGGCCCCGCAGGAGATCGGCGTCTACCCGACCCTGACCGTCGAGCAGAACCTGCGCGGGTTCGGTGAGCTGGCGGGGCTGCGGCCGCGCGCGGCTCGTGCGCGGGCGCGTGAGCTTGCGGCCTTGCTGCTGCTCGACGACCTGCTGGATCGCCGCGCCGGCGAGCTGTCGGGCGGCCAGCAGCGGCGGCTGCACACGGCGATCGCGCTGGTGGCGCGGCCGCCGGTCGTCCTCCTCGACGAGCCGACCGCCGGGGCCGACGTGCAGACCCGCCACGCCATCGTGGAGGTCGTGCGCGAGGTCGCCGCCGATGGCGCGGCGGTGCTCTACGCAACGCACTACCTGCCAGAGGTCGAACAGCTCGACGCGCGGGTCGTCCTCCTTGCCGACGGGGCCGTGCTCGCGGCGGGCACGGTGCGTGAGCTCGTCGCCGCCCACGCGCGGTCGGCCATCGAGCTGCGCTTCACCGACGGAGAGACGCGCCACATCGCGGTCGACGACCCGGGTCCGGAGCTGCCCGCGGTCCTTGCTGGGCTGGGCGACGCGACCGAGCGCCTGGCCGCCGTCGAGCTGCGCCGCCCGTCGTTGGAGACCGCGTACCTAGCGCTCACCGGCGACGGATCGGCGACCGTCGTGCCCGAAGCGGTGCCGGCATGAGTCCGTGGCTGGCGGTGCTGCGCACCGAGGGCCGCCTGCTGCGTGGCGACCCGGTGCCCGCCGTCGTCCTGATCGCGATGCCCGTCGTGCTGATGGCGCTGCTCAGCACGGCGCTGGGCGCGACGCTTGCTGCTGAGGGTCACCCGGGAGCCCCGGGCTCGGCGCAGACCGTGCCAGGGATGGCGTGCGTCTTTGCGTTCTTCGGTGTCGGCATCGTGGGGTTCGCGGTGTTCCGCGAGCACGGGTGGCGGACCTGGCCGCGACTGCGCGCGGCAGGCGCGGGTGGCGGCGACCTCGTGGCCGGCAAGCTCGCGGTTCCAGCGCTGTTACTCGTCGGCCAGCATGTCGTGCTGTTCGGTATCGGGGTGCTGTTCCTCGACCTCGTCGTGGAGGGCTCGTGGGCGGCGGTCGCGCTGACCGCCGCGGTCTACGGGGCGATGGTGCTCCTGGCCGGCCTGGCGGCGGTCGCGGTGCTGTCGACCGTGCAGCAGGTCAACGCCGTGACGAACCTCGGCGCGATGGTCGCCGGCGGGCTGGGCGGCGGGTTCGTCCCGGTCGACGCGCTGCCGGAGTGGGTGCAGCCGATCGCGCCGATCTCCCCGGTGTACTGGGCGATGGAGGCGTACAACGAGGTGGTGCTCGACGGAGGTGGCGTCGGGGACATCGTCGGGCCGCTCGGCGTGCTCGCGGGGTTCGCCACTGTGTTCGGCGTCGTCGCGCTGCGCGGCCTGCGGGGCGATGCGCCGAAGCGGACGTGGGGGTGATCCGGCCTGATCGGCCGGACGCTCACATGGTCTCCTGATACACCTCGACGACCATGGTGCCGTCGGGGTCTGCGAGCACCTTTGCAAGGGGCCCTGACCGCACCGTGTGGACCCAGGCCTCAACGCCGTCGTCTGCCCACACCGGCTCAGCCGGCTGCGGCCACTCGTCCTGTGGGCCGAAGCGCAGACGACAGACCACCTGCTCGGTGCGATTCGCGCCGTCACCCGCGACGATGCTGAACTGGCGGGTCAGATCGACCTCCCACTGCGGGAGCTCGAGGGACTCGGACTCGGGGTCCACTCGACGAAGACCAGTTCCTCGTCCAGCTCCGCTGGCCCTGCCACGCACAGAGGCATCCTCAGGAACGAGCAGAAGCACGAGAACACGCGCTGCGGATCCGCTGCGGAGCGTTCGACATGGTGCGCGTCGAGCAACTCCTCGAGTATCTGCGCGGCACGGTCCGTGGGAACCGTGTCCTCTGGCGCCTGCCGGTTCGGGGCTGGAGCATCAGGAGCGGACCGCAGCGGGCGTGTGCGATCCAAGCGCTTGACAAAATCCTCGTCGGACATCGCCCCACTCGCGTATGCATGCAGGAAGTCGTGGAGCTCTTGGCCCGCCCCCGGGGCGATCGGGCCCGAAGCTGATGCGGCCAACGCCAGCTGCAGCCGTTCCGCTCCGGTGCTGCCCGCGCGCTCGTACTCCACCCGGTCGAGAAGCCAGCTCGCGATCAGCTCGGCAACCTCAGCTGTCCACCTGGTGCTTCGGTCGCCTTGCATCTCGCTGCGGGAGACGAGAGCGCGAAAGAACGCCTGTATCGCCGTGACTTCGCCCGTCTGTTCATCGGCCACCGCTGCTCGGAAGATCTCGTGAATCTCGCCTCTCAACGCGTCGGGGGATGGACGAACCCTCTCAGTCGCCATGTGCCGAACACTAAGGGCTGGCCACACCAATGGGCGCGCGCTTTGTCCTCTTCGCGCTGCATCCGCCGCGGGCTACGGGAGTTCGTGAGCCACAGGCGGACGGACGGAGGACTCGTAGCCCTTGTCGTGCGCCCCGAACTCGCGGAAGTTCCGGCGAGCCTGATTGAGACTTGGGGTATTCGCGCCTCCCTCGTAGTCCAACGCGTCAAACTGCACGGGGTCGTCTTCCCAGAAGCAGACCGCGCAGATGTCGTACGTCCCGGTCGGAGGCTCGCCGAGCGTCCAATGGCCGCAGCAGGGACATGGGTATCGACGCCCGTACGGGGTGTCGCGCGCCGCGAGGTCTTGTGCGGCCTCCTCGAACCAGTCGGGCCATTCCCTGCGCTTGAGCTGCAGCAATTCCCTCAGCGCGTCGTGGATGTCCCGCGCACCGACAGTGAGGTGCTCGCTGCCCACCAGGCACACGGTCCAGCCATCGAACTCACCGGCGTACGTCGCGCGGACCTCCCGGCCGTCGGGGAGCGTGTGCGCACGCTGGTTCACGATTCGTCACCGTCAGCGCCGATGACGCCCTGGCGCTCCGCACCGGTGATCCGCTCTTCGTGCATCCCGCCGCCGCCCGCGCCGGATGCCGGCCCACGGGCGTGAAGCGCACGGCGAACCGCGAACCACTCGACGACCTGGGACACACGGTGAGTGTCTCAGCCGTAGGCCTGCTCCCATATCGCGACGGCCTGACCGCATTTTGACGTGGCCAGTTGGGAGCCGACGCGTCTGCACGGAAGTTCTGCGCCGCGAACGACAAAGCCCCGGGCGCTTACCCTCGCAAGCGAAGGCAGAGGCGTGTCCGGGGCGTCCAAGACGAAGGGTAGCATCGGCTCGGATGGACTCCGGGCGCGTCGCGACATGGATATCCGAGCCGCGACTGGCGCCATTCCTCGCGGCAACCAACGGCGACACCACCGCTGCTCTCCGGCTGTACGAGTGGCACGCCAGGTTGAGCGCAGCGTGCTTCGCCACGATGCATCACCTGGAAGTTCTCGTTCGCAACTCTGTCGACGCAAAGCTCGGCAAGGGCCACCCGGACGAGCCGTTGACCCGGACGTGGCTCATGGACTTCGAGGTCTTGCGCCCCGACGGCGTCAAGCAGGTCATCATCGCCGTGGAGCGTTTGGAGAAGGGCAAGCAGATCACGCGTGCCCGAGTCATCGCCGCACTGTCGTTCGGCTTCTGGGCCGGACTGTTCGGCGGACGGTATGAAGAGCTGTGGCGCCAGCAGCTGCGCCACGCCTTTCCGGAAGCCACGTCGCGCAAGGATGTGTCGACGCGGCTTGATGGACTCCGCCGCTTTCGCAACAGGCTTGCGCACCACGACTCCATTCTGTCCCAGCCAGTCGAGGCGAAGTACGAGCAGGTGCTCGAAGTCGCCGGGTTCGTTGACTGCGACGCGCGGCGTTGGATGGAGCAGACGTCGGGCGTACCCGACCTCCTCCGGTCCCGGCCCACGCCAGCCTGAGACGAGCGGCGCGACGCAAGAACCGCTACTCAGCTGACACGCGCCGGCCCCCGCCGTCCGCTTTACCGTACTCTTCATGTCAGGTATGCCTTACATCAAGACGTCATCCACCCTTCTCGCCGGCGCGCTCACCCTGCTCGCCGTGCTGCTGCCCGCCACTTCCGCCCACGCGTCTCGCACCGTCAACGCGTGCTTCTACGACCTCAACAGCACGTGGGGCGACATCCCAACCACGATCGAGGGCACGCCGATCCAGAGCGGGGACAAGGTGACGCTGACGCAGACGAGGGTCAACGCCGAGCTGCCCCAGTGGGCGGCGGACTACATGAAGCTCTTCGGCAATGGCCCGCAGGAGCTGCAGGTCAGCGTCTGGGTTGCGCTCGCCGGGATCGGGAGCGCCGAGGGCGTCCAGGTCAAGCGCCTCGAGGGCACGGCGACCACCACCGTGACTGGCGAGACCGCGACGCCCTTCGTGTTCACCGCACCGCCGCTGGAGGACACGATCTGGACGCCTGCGACACCAGGCGGGGCGATCACCTTCCAGCAGGCAGGACCCAAGGGCCTGCCGGACACCGTCCCCGCTGGCCCCGACGGGGCGCCGCGCACCACGCAGGGCAGCATCTTCATCGCCGCGCGCAAGGCCGCTTCGGGCGGCAGCACCGTCCGCTTCAACATCGACTGCCAGCCCGGCACGACCCCGAAGGGGACCGTCTCGAACAGCACAACCTTCACGGCCGGTGCGGCGTCGCCGTTCGCGACGTTCGCGTTCCCGTCCGCCCCGGGCCAGACGCCGACGCCGGGCGCGTCGACCCCGACGCCGACCATCAGCCCCATCGCCATCCGCACCACGAAGCTCGCCTTCGGCAGCAAGAACGTCAAGGTCGCCGTGACCTGCCCGACGGGCGGACCGACCTGCCGAGGCAGCGCTTCCGTGCGCACACGCGGGAAGGTCAAGCTCGGCAAGCGCAGCAAGGTCCTGACCATCGCGTCGGGCAGCTACACCGTCCCCGCCGGCGCCAAGCGGACCGTCACGCTGAAGCTCAGCAAGGACGGGAAGTCGGTGCGCAAGCGCAAGAAGCAGATCGGCGTGCAGATCTCGCTGCGCCCGAACACGGGCGGCAAGGTGATCACCAAGAAGGTCACGCTCAGGCGCCGCTGAGCATCACGACGGCGGTGGCGACGCCGCCGTCGTGGCTGAGCGACACGTGCACCACCAGGTCGTCGCCCACCGCGGCGGCGACCTCGCCGTGCAGCGACACTGACGGGCGGCCGTAGGCGTCGCGGCGCACCTCGACCTCGCGCAGGTCGACGCGTCGCAGCGCGGGCGGCCGGCCGTGGCGCGAGCTCGACCACGCCTTGATGAACGCCTCCTTGGCCGCGAAGCGCGCGGCCAGGCCGCGGATCCGGTCCGGTGCCGCGTCGTGCTGTTCGGCGGCGGTGAACGTCCCGTCGACGAAGCCCGAGGCCGGGTCGCCCAGCTGCTGCGCGAAGCCCTCGACGTCGACGAGGTCGAGGCCCAGGCCGCGGACCGTCACGAACCCGGCGTGAGCACGCCGTCGCGCAGGCGCGTGGCGGGGTCGAGGAGCGCGGCGGCTTCGGCCTCACGGGCGCGAAACGGGTCGGTCTCCCCCAGCCGGCGGTCGGCGCGGCGCAGCGGTTCGGCGTCGCCGAGCATCCGGCGCAGGCGGCGCTGTTCGCCCTCGGCAGCACGGCGGCCGGCGCGCGCGAGGTAGTCCTCACGCGCGTCGGCGGGGACGGCGGAGACGAAGACCTCGGGGTGCGCCAGCGCGATGAGGGCGGAGACGTGCCCGAAGCCGAGACTCGTGATGAGCCCCGCGCGCAGCCGCTGCCCCCGGGCCAGGCGGATCGGCCGGTCACCGACGGTCAGGTGACGGCCGGCGGTCACGAGCGGGTCGGGCGACTCGAGGTTCCGGTTCCCCGGGATGACCCCCGTGGCGAGGATCTGCGTGAGCCCCGCCACCTGCCACGCCGCCGCGCCGCCCTTGCTGTGGCCGGTGACCGACTTCTGGCTGACCACGAGCAGCGGGTTGCCCGGCGTGCGGCCGAGCGCGTCGGCGAGGCGCTCGTGCAGGTCGGCCTCGTTGGGGTCGTTCATCGCCGTGGACGTGTCGTGCTTGGAGACCACACCGATGTCGTCGGCGGTCAGGCCGTGGGCGTGCAGGGCGCGTGCGAGCGGCGAGTCGTCGCCCCCCATCCCCGCCGCCAGCGCGCCGAGCCCCGACGCGGGGATCGAGCTGTGGATGCCGTCGGCGAAGCTGCCGGCGTAGGCGACGACGGCGTGGACCGGTAGGCAGAGCTCCAACGCGACGTCGCCGCGGACGGCGAGCATGGACCCGCCGCCCTGGCTCTCGACGAACCCCGCACGGCGCCGGTCACCCGGGCGTGACGCCTCGTGCGGCGCGATGCCGGCGGCGTCGAGCTCGTCGCTGTCGGCGGTCGCGTGCATGTCAGCGAAGCCGCGCATGCCCTCGGGCGTGAGGTCGTCGAACCCGCCCGCAAGGACGGCGAGCGCCTTGCCCGCGCGGATCTTGTCGCACGCCTCCTCCAGGGACACCGCGGCCGTCGCGCACGCAGCGACCGGGTGCACCATCGGGCCGTACGAGCCGACGTAGCCCTGGACCACATGGGCGGCGAAGACGTTGCCGAGGGCCTCCTGCAGCCGGTCGGGCTGGCGCTCGCCGTCGAGCAGCGTGTCGAAGAGCATGCGGCGCAGGCTGAGCATCCCGCCCATGCCCGCGCCCTGGGTGTTCGCCACGAGCGCCGGGTGGACGTGGCCGAGCAGCTCCTCGGGGGTCAGCCCGGCGTGCGCGAACGCGGCGTCGGTGCAGGCGAGGTTGATGAGGGCGAGGCGGTCAGCGGTGGCCAGCAGGTCGCCGGGCACGCCCAGGCGTTCGAGGTCGAGCCCCTCCGGGAGCTGGCCGGCGACCCGCCGGGCGGGCGGCGCGCTGCGCGGGACGCGGATCTCGCCGCCACGGCGGACGACGTGCCAGGTGCCGGTCTCGCGGTCGTGCGTGATGGTGGTGCCGTCGGGGTCGGCAGCGGCGAACGCGCGGGCAGCGTCCTCGTCGGGGACCTCGAAGCGCAGCTCGCCGGTCGGGGTCACGGCGGTGAGGACCGGGCGGCCGTCGGCGTCGATCACGCCGTCGTCGTGCAGCGGGCGCAGGCCGGTGCGGCGGGCGACCTCGTCGCGGTAGCGGGCGGCCAGCTCGTGTTCGGGGACGTCGTCGCCGGTGGCGGTGTCGACGTAGGTGCCGCGGTAGCCGTCGCGCTCGTAGGTGACCAGGCCGCAGAGCCACGCCAGCTCGCCGATCGACGCGGGGCTCCGGGCGGCGGTCTCCAGCTCGAAGCGGGTGCGGGCGGTGCCGGCGGGGCCGAGTTCGCCGAGGCCGACGAGGACGACCATGTCGGCGGGGTTCAGCGCGGGCGTGGCCGTCGCGCCGCCGGAGACCGTGTGCGCGTAGGCGGTGGTGTCGGTGGCCGGGCCCGGGAGGGCGGGGACGGTGTCGGGCGTGGGCGGTAGCGCCGTGATCTGCTCGCGCAGCGCGTCGGCCGCGGCGGCGGTCTCGGCCTCGGCGCGCAGCTCGTCGGCCAGCGGCTGGATGGCACCGCGGAGGTCGTCGACATCGCCGAACCCGCCGGTGAGGTCGACCTCGGTGGGCGCCTGCGCGACGGCGTCGAGCAGGTGGCGCGCCATCTCCTGCGCGCTGAACGTCGTGATGCCCAGGTGCTCCTGCACCGGGCCGGCGACGGCGTCGTTCATCCCCATCAACCCGGTGCCGCGGACCCACCCGATCCGCGCGGCGACGGGGGCGATGCCGCGCCCCCACGTGTCGTGCTCGCTGACCACACGGCGCAGCAGGACCTCGAGTGCGGCCTTCGTCTCGCCGTACGGGCCGTCGCCGCCGAAGGTGCCGTGGTTCGGGCTCAGCGGCAGCAGTGCGGTGACCGGGTCGCGGCCCAGACGAGCGGCGTCGCGGCCGAGGGCGGCGACCAGGCGCTCGACGCCGAGGAGCTGGAGACGCAGCGCGGACTCGCCGCCCGCGCCCGCGTCGGTGGCATCGCCGGCGGTGGTGGTCGCGGCGAAGGGGGCGACGAGGGTCGGCGGCGCGTGCTCGGCGACCCACGCGACGAGCGCGTCGACGTCGGCGAACGACGCGAGGTTTGCCGGCAGGACGTGCAGCTCGGCGCCGGGCGCGGCGTGGTCGCGGTAGAGGGTGCGATGGAACGTGCGGCGCTCGGGCGTGTCGGTGGAGGTGGTGACGACGACGGTGGCGCCGTCGCGGAGCAGCTCGGCGGTCAGGGCCGCGCCGATGGAGCCGGGGCTGACGCCGGTGACCAGCGCGGTGCGGCGCTTTTGTCCGTCTATGGCTGACGTTTGCGCCACAGCGATCGCGGCGAGGTCGTCGCGGCCCGTGCGGGCGGCCAGCCAGCGCGCGGTGTCCGCCACGCGCGGGTCGGCGGCGAACGGCGCGAGCCGTGCGAGCTCGGCCTCGTCGATGTCGCCGTCCAGGGCCCGCTGCGCCCACGCGACGAGGTCCCACCGCGCGAACGCGGCGGCCCCGTCGAAGACGACATGCCGGCGCACGTCGAACCGCGGGGCGACCTCGGTGGCCCGCGCAACGCCCAGCTCGGCGTCGAGGACGGCGAGGCGCTCGCGCTCGGGGTCAGCGTCGAGCGGCGCGTCACCGTCGTCGGCGAACGGGCGGCCCAGCCCGTCGGCGACCGTCCGCATGCCGTCGAGCAGCGCGTCCTCGATGCGACCGGTCGCCGCCGGATCAGCCGCCACCGCGGCCTCGGGCGCCGCCACCCGGTGCGCGACGAACCCATGCGCCGCCGCGGCCAGCTCAACCGCGCGGTCGACGAGCGCCAGCCCCTCACCGGCCAGCCGCCCGAGCGCGCCGCCG
>SYBY01000065.1 GCA_005788585.1 Actinomycetota bacterium
CCGACGTCCAGGGGTAGGTCGCCGCCGGCCCGCGCGGACGCCCGCCGGCGAACCGCGGCCGCCCGGGCACGTGGCATCGCGGGCTCGGCCGTCGCCTGCGCGGCGGCGGACGGGAACAGGTGGGTCACCCCGCCGAGCGGTCGCATGAGCGGCTCGCCGTGCTCGGCGACCAGCCGCCCGGCGAGTGTCGCCGCGCCTGCGAGCGAGACCTGCTGGCCGAGCACCGCGCGCACCGCCAGCTCGTGCGCGTCGACGTGCCCCGGCACCCGCCGCCCCGGCGCGGCCGTGACGAGCGGGCCCAGCAGCGGGTCGGCGCCCAGCGCGTCGGCGACGCCCCGCGGGTCGGCATCGAGGTCGAGCAGGGTGCGCGACCGCTGCACCGCCGCGCTGAGGTCGCGGACGTCGTCGAGGCGCAGCCGGGCAACCACGTGGCCGTCGGCAGGTTCGAGTTCGACGACCCCCGCCCCGTGGGGCAGGCGCAGACTGCGGCGGTACACCCCACCCTCGACCTCCTCGACCCCCGGCACCGCGCGGCGGCCGAGGAACGCGATCAGGTCCGCACCGTCGAACGGCTCGCGGTGCGGCAGGCGCAGCGTGATCATCCCGCTGTCCGCGGCGCGGCCCTGCCTTCGCGCGCGGGCCCGCAGGTCGCGCGGCGCCTCGGCGAAGACCTCCCGGATCGTGTCGTTGAACTGCCGCACACTGCGAAAGCCCGCCGCGAACGCGACCTCGCCGGCGGGCATCGGCGTCGTCTCCAACAGGACCCGTGCGATCTGCGCGCGCTGCGCTCGGGCCAGCGCGAGCGGTCCCGCGCCGACGACCGCGACGAGCTGGCGGTGCACGTGGCGCTCGGTGTAGCCGAGCCGTGCGGCCAGCCCGCCGACACCCTCGCGGTCGACCACCCCGTCGGCGATGAGCCGCATCGCGCGGCCGACGAGGTCCGACCGCAGGTCCCAGTCCGGCGAGCCCGGTGTCGCGTCGGGGCGGCAGCGCTTGCACGCGCGCAGACCGGACTCCTGCGCCGCGGCCGCGGTGGAGAAGAACCGCACGTTCTCCCGCTTCGGCGTCCGCGCGGGACAGCTCGGCCGGCAGTAGATCCCGGTGGTGCGGACGCCGACGTAGACCCAGCCGTCGAAGCGCGCGTCGCCGCGCTCCACGGCCTGCCAGATGCGATCGGCGTCGATGAGCATGTCGTCACCGTTGCACACGCCGCGGCCTGTGACTCGCGGAAATCGGACATGTCCCCACCACGACGTCCGATACCCGCGAGGCCCCGCGGTGTGGGGCGACCACACCCCCGTCCTCCCGCGCGCGCACGACGATCACGGGATGAGCACGACACTGGCGCCGAACACCAGCGCACTGACCGATGAGCAGACCGACTTCGTCGCCGCGATCCGCGACTTCTGCGACCGCGAGGTCGGGACCCGTGAACAGCGCGACACCCTCACGCACCACGGCAAGCACCCTCATGTCCCGGAGCTCTACGCCAAGGTCGCGGACCTCGGCTGGCTCGGCATCGCGATCGGCGAGGAGTACGGCGGGATCGGCGGCAGCATGGTGGACCTCATGCTCTTCCTCGAGGAGACGGCGCGCGGCATGCTGCCCATCGGCGGCTTCGCGGTGAGCATGATCTCGGCCGGCGCCATCGAGCGCTTCGGCACCGACGAGCAGAAGACCGAGATCCTCGGCGGCATCGCCAACGGCAACGTCGAGTCGATCGCGATGAGCGAGCCCGGCTCGGGCTCGGACGTCGGCAGCCTGCAGTGCCGGGCCGAGAAGGTCCCCGGCGGCTACAAGGTCAACGGCCAGAAGACGTGGATCAGCGAGGCGCAGTTCGCGTCCCACATCCTGCTCGTGTGCCGCACCACCCCGGGCGGCAAGAAGCACGAGGGCCTGACGATGCTGTCGGTCCCCGTGCCGACTGAGGGCGTCGAGATCCGCCCCATCGAGACCATGGGCGGCGAGGTCGTCAACGACGTCTTCTTCACCGACGTGTTCGTCCCCGAGTCCGCGCTCGTCGGCCAGGAGGACCAGGCCTGGATGCAGCTCATGGCGGGCCTGAACCTCGAGCGCCTCATCATCGCCGGCCTGTCGCTCGGCGCTGCGCAGCGCTCGTTCGACGACACGCTGACGTACATCAAGGAGCGCGAGCAGTTCGGCCGGCCGATCGGCTCCTTCCAGGCGCTCAAGCACCGCGTCGCCGACCTCGCGACGGAGCTGGAGTGCACCCGCCTGCTGACCTACGACGTCGCCCGGAAGGTCGATGCCAACCCGGGCGCGCTCTTCCCCCGCGAGGCGTCGATGGCGAAGCTCAAGGCGACCGAGGTCTCGAAGCTCGTCGCACTGGAAGGCATGCAGATGATGGGCGGCTACGGCTACGCCACCGAGTACGACATGGAGGGGCATGTGCGACAGGCACTGGTCTCCACGATCTACGGTGGCACGAGCGAGATCCAGCGGGACATCATCGGGCGCACGTACGGCCTCTAGAAGGAGCACACATGCGGGAGACGGCGGGTCGAATCGCGACAACGGTCTCGGTACTGCACCGGGCGGGCGCGCTGCGCCTGGACCCGCCGCCGACGTTCCTGCGAGTGGCGCGCCAGATGCGCCGCTGGGGTCCCGGTCTGGCCGGGGCCGTCGCCGCGCACGCGGCCCGCAACCCGCTGCAGGTCGCGCTCATCGACGAGCTCGGCCCGCAGACCTACGGCGAGCTTGACGAGCGGTCGTCGCGCCTGGCCAACGCGCTGGCGGCGGGCGGCCTGCGCGCCGGGGAGCGCGTCGGTCTCCTCTGCCGCGACCACCGATTCTTCGTCGAGGCCGCGACGGCGACGAACAAGCTCGGCTGCGACCTCGTGCTGCTGAACACGGCGTTCAGCGCCCCACAGCTGCGTGACGTCATCGCGCGTGAAGAGGTGCAGGTCCTCGTCCACGACGCGGAGTTCGCTCCGATGACCTCCGATGACGGGCCGCGTCGCGTGCTGGCGTGGACCGAGCCGGGGGTCGCGGGCGACACGGTGGACACGCTCGTGCGCGCCGGCTCCCCGGTGCCACCGACCCCTCCGGTGGAGCCGGGGCGCACGATCCTGCTGACCTCCGGGACGACCGGGACGCCCAAGGGCGCCAAGCGCCCGGCCGAGACACCCGTCGACGCGATCGTCGGCTTCCTCGAGCGCGTCCCGCTGCGCGGCGGCACCCGTCACTTCGTCGTCGCGCCGATGTTCCATGCGTGGGGGTTCGCGCACTTCGGGCTGTGCATCCTGCTCGGCATGGAGGTCGTCATGCGGCGGCGCTTCGACCCCGAGCAGACGCTCGCGACCATCCACCGCTTCCGCCCGCGGTCCGCCGCGATGGTGCCCGTCATGGCGCAGCGGATCCTGGCGCTGCCCGAGGAGGTGCGGGCGCGGTACGACTGCTCGTCCCTGGAGATCGTGGCGCTCGGCGGGTCGGCGATCCCCGGGGACCTCGCGATCCGCTGGATGGACGAGTTCGGCGACAACGCCTACAACACGTACGGCTCGACCGAGGTGGCGATCGTCTCCATCGCGGGCCCGTCGGACCTGCGCGAGGACCCGGCGACCGCGGGCCACCTCGTGCGCGGCGCGGACGTCAAGCTCCTCGACGCCGAGGACCGCGTGGTCCCTCAAGGCGCGCCGGGCCGGATCTTCGTGGGCGCGACCGCGTCGTTCGACGGCTACACCGACGGGCGCACGAAGGCGATCGTCGACGGCTACATGAGCAGCGGCGACATGGGCTCGTTCGACGCGCAGGGCCGCCTGCGCATCGAGGGCCGCGACGACGACATGATCATCAGCGGCGGCGAGAACGTCTACCCGCGGGAAGTCGAAGACCTGATCTCGATGCAGCCCGAGGTGCTGGAGGCCGCGGTCATCGGGGTCGACGACGACGAGTTCGGCCAGCGGCTGCGCGCGTTCGTCGTGCTGCACGACGGCGAGGAGCTGTCCGAGCGCGCGATCTGCGACGCGGTGCGCAGCTCGCTGGCGCGGTACAAGGTCCCGCGTGAGGTCGTGTTCCTGGACGAGCTGCCGCGGACGAGCACGGGGAAGATCCTGAAGCGGGAGCTGACGCGGGCGTAGCCCGGGAGGGACATCGGGTCGAGAACCGGGTACGTGAGTACCCACTTCTCGACCCGATGCCGAGGAGGGCGATGACAATGCGGGCGCCCGACCGTCACACCACCATGCCCACCGACACCGCCTCGCTCGTCACCGCCGCCACCGCCGGTGACGAGTCCGCCTTCGCCCAGCTCTCGGCCCGCCACCGGCGCGAGCTCCAGGTCCACTGCTACCGCATGCTCGGCTCGTTCGAGGAGGCCGAGGACATGGTGCAGGAGACCTTCCTGCGCGCGTGGCGCAAGCGCGAGACCTACGCGGGGCGCGCGTCGTTCCGTGCGTGGCTCTACCGGATCGCGACGAACGCCTGCCTGGACCGGCTCGAGCGCGCGCCGCGCGAGATCCCCGCGGACGCCGACCCGGCCAGCGTGTTCGAGGTCCCGTGGCTGCAACCGATCCCCGACAGCGTCCTCGACGACGACCCGCACGCCACCGTCGCCGCGCGCGAGACCATCGAGCTCGCGTTCATCGTCGCCATCCAGCACCTGCCGCCGCAGTCGCGCGCCGCGTTCATCCTGCGCGACGTCCTGGACTGGTCGGCGAAGGACACCGCGGCCGCGCTGGAGATCAGCGTGCCCGCCGCGAACAGCGCCCTGCAACGCGCGCGGGAGACGCTCCGCGACCGGCTGCCCGAGCAGCGCGCCGCGTGGCCGGCCGGGACCGACGCGACCGCGGCGGAGCGCCAACTGCTGCAGGAATACATGGCCGCCAGCGAGCGCGGCGACGGGCAGGCGCTGATCGCCACGATTCGGCGCGACGCGCGCTGGGCCATGCCGCCCGAGACGCTGTCGGTGGTCGGCAACCGGGAGATGCTCGCCTCGTGGGAGCAAGGTGGGTTCGGCACGGACAAGATGGGCCCGATGCGCTGCGTCGTCACGCGCGCGAACCGCCAGCCCGCGATCGCGTGCTACATCCAGCGCCCCGGCGACGACGCGTTCCGCCCGCTGGCGCTCGACGTGCTGCGCATCGAGGACGGGCTGGTCGCGGAGATCCTGAGCTTCGCCCCGCCGGCGTTCGCGGCGTTCGACCTCCCCGAGACCGCGTAGACCGCTTAGGATCTCCAGCGCATGCTCGAGCTTGCCTGGGACATCTTCGCAACCACCGTGTTCGCGGTCGTCGTCGTCCTGTTCGTCGTGAGCGCCGCGACCGGCCCGAACCTCGCGAGCCGGCTCGCAGGCGTGGCCGGTCTCTTCGCCGGCGCCACGGCAGGCGCGGACATCCTGCGGCCGTGGCTACCCGTCGCGCTCGCGGCCACCGCAGCGGCGCTGAAGATCGCCGGCAGGTGGCAGGCCAAGCAGCTCCCGCCGGGCGCGGCACCTGCGCGCAGCGCCGCGTAGGCCGGCCACCGACTGTCGCGTACCCGACACGACGCCTGTCCGCGGACGGACGGACCGCGCACGGAACCGTCCGTAGCTTCGATGGCACCCCTCCGACCGACCTCCCGAAGGAGCCATCATGTCCCCGCGCAGCATCCTCATCGCCATCCTCGCCCTCGTCACGCTCGCCGCCCTTCCAGGCGCCGCGCAGGCCGATGCTCCGTCGGGCACGACCCAGTGGCGCGTGGCCAACGCCTCGAGCGTCTCGAACGGCACGGAGTACCAGCTGTTCAACGGCGGCGCGCGCATCGGCTACGAGAACCGCACCTTCGGCGTCGACCTCGGCTGGAACCAGGGCAGCAAGGGCGGCCACTTCGTCTTCATGCGTGACAGCGGCAAGCCGAATGTCCGCGACCACCGCGCCGGCCCGCTCGCCGAGGACCAGCGCGTCGCGATCTACAACACGAAGACGCGCAAGTACCTCCGGTTCCACGAGCGCGGCATCTGGAAGGCCGAGCTGGAGTGGGACCGCTCGCCGCAGTACCAGTGGGAGCTCCACGGCCAGAACGGCCCTCGCTTCGCCCTGTTCAACACGAAGGTGCGCCGCTACCTCGTGCACCAGGTCAAGAACTACGGCATCAACCTCGGCTGGCACCAGAGCGGGCCGCCGCCGGTCCAGTCCTTCAGCGTGCCGCTGAGCGCGCAGCCGGTGGTCCAGGGCTTCATCCCGTTCGTCGGCTCGTTCGGCGGCGGCACGCAGGGCAAGCTGCTGAGCGTCCAGAACGCGAGCACGTCGAGCACGCTGCGCTTCGTCAAGCCCGGCAAGCAGACGTCGGACTGCGGCAACCCCGACGCGACCATCACCGTCGCGCCCCGGGCGAGCCTCACGGCCGAGCAGCTGAAGACGCTCTACGGCGTC
>SYBY01000446.1 GCA_005788585.1 Actinomycetota bacterium
AGCCGGCCAGCCCGTCCGGGCGCGGCTCGACACGCGGATCGACCGGGTGCCGCCCGCGACGGCGGCGGCGGTCGTCCGGATCGTGCAGGAGGCGCTGACGAACGCGCGCAAGCACGCAACGGGCGAGCCGACCCACGTGGACGTCGCGGTGCGCGACGGCGTCGTGGCGGTGACGGTCCGCAGCGGCGCCCGGCCGCGAGGGCGGCCGGGCGCGGCCGTCGGTGACGGCTTCGGCGTGGAGGGGATGGTCGCGCGCGCCGCGGAGCTCGGCGGCATGCTGCAGGCCGGGCCGTCCGGCGACGGCTGGGCGGTGCGGGCGCTGCTCCCGGTCTAGAGCAGGGCGTCCATCTGCCCGACGGCCTCGCGCAGGCCCTCCTCCATCCCCATCTTCAGCATCTCCTCCATCTGCTCGAGGGTGGGGAACTGGTCGTGCAGCTCCATGCGGGTGCCGCCCTCGTGCTCGAAGAGGCGCATCCGCATCTGACCCGTCTTGTCCGTCAGTGGCTGGCCGTCGGCGTCCCCGAACCCGTCCTCGAACGTCAGCCCGCGCGGCGCGTCGACGGTCTCGATCCGCCACCAGCCGTAGTGCTTCTCGCCCTCCGGGCTCGTCATGAAGTACGTGACCAGGGCGCCGGGGGTGAGGTCGTGGTCCACGAACGTCGCGGGGTACGTCGGCGGGCCCCACCAGCGCTCGAGCTTGCGCGGGTCGGCCCACAGCTCCCAGACGGCCTCCACCGGTGCAGCGAAGTCGGCGGTCAGCGTGAGGGTGAGCGCCTCGGGGTCCTTGTCGATCGTGGTGACGGTCATCGGTCCTCTCCTTGGGTGGGGTCGGTCAGCAGGTCGGACATGCGGTCGACGCGCCCGCGCCAGGTCGCTTCGAGCTCGTCGAGCGCCTGCCGGGCGCGCGCGACCGCGGCCGGGTCGGTGCGCACGAGCTGCTCGCGGCCATGGCGCACCTTGGTCACGAGGCCGGCGCGCTCGAGCACCGTGACGTGCTTGTGCACGGCGGCAAAGCTCATCGCGTAGCCGTCCGCCAGCCGCGAGACGGACAGCTCGCCGTCGGTCGCGCGGCGCAGCAGGTCACGCCGGGTGGCGTCGGCGAGCGCGTGGAACAGGCGGTCGACCTCTTCATCTACAACCATCTGGTTATACGTTATCAGCGGTACGCTCGTGCCGGATGTCCCGCCTGCGTCCCCTGCCGGCGGCCCTGCTCGCCGCGGCCTTCGCGCTCAGCGCCGCGCCCGCCGTCGCCGCCACGAACCCGTGGCTCGACCGCCGGCCGCTGAACATCGCCCACCAGGGCGGTGAGGACGAGTACCCGTCGAACACCATGTACGCCTTCGAGCAGTCGCTGCGCGTGGGCGCGGACATGCTCGAGCTCGACATCGGCGTGACGAAGGACAACGAGGTCATCGTCATGCACGACACGACCGTCGATCGCGTCACCGACGGCCGCGGGCTCGTGTCGTCCAAGACGCTGAAGCAGATCCGCAAGCTCGACGGCGCCTACTGGTTCGGCGCCGGAGCGACGTCTACCGCCACAACCGGCCGCGCAGCGCGTACACCTTCCGCGGTGTGGCGACCGGCAAGCGCCGTCCGCCGAAGGGCGCCACGGCCGCGGACTTCCGGGTCACGACGCTGCGCGAGGTGCTGCGCGCGTTCCCGCGCACGCCGATCAACATCGAGATCAAGGGACGGACGAAGCAGGAAGAGGTCGCCGAGTACGTCCGCAACGCGGAGGTGCTGGCCCGGCTGCTGAAGGGCTCCAAGCGCCGCGACCTCATCGTCGTCTCGTTCAAGCAGCAGGCGGTCGACCGCTTCCATCAGCTCGCGCCGGACATCCCCGTCGCGCCAGGGGTCGACGGGAGCGCGGCGTTCCTGCTGGGCGGCGGCTCGCCCGGGCCCGGGGTGGTGGCGTTCCAGCTGCCGACCACCTACGAGCTCGACGGCGCGAAGCTCGACGTCACCACCGAGGCCAACGTCGCCAAGGCGCACGCCGCCGGCTACGCGTGGCACACGTGGCTGAGCGACGACGGCGAGACGCCGGCGACGTGGACCAGGCTGCTGGACTGGTGCGTGGACGGCGTGATGACCGCGCAGCCGCGGGCGTTCGAGCGGGTGCTCAGACGCAACCCGCCGCCGGCTGCGTGCCGGCCGGCCCGAGGGTAGGGTCGGTCCATGTCAGAGCGCCTTCTCGCGACCGCGGACCTCCCCGACAGCGGGGTGACGTCGGTCGACACCTCGCAGGGCCGGCTCGCGGTCGGCGTCGCCGACGGCCGCCCGTTCGCCGTCTCGCCGGTCTGCCGCCACCTGCGCGGTGACCTCGCCAAGGGCCACGTCGCCGATGACGGCTGCCTGGAGTGCCCGCTGCACGCCGCGCGGTTCGACGTCGCGACCGGCGCGATGGTCCGCGGCCCGCAGGGCGCGTTCAAGCCGCTCGCCGGGGTCGTGAAGGGCACGATGGGGCGGATGAGGCTCAAGACGTATCCGGTGGTCGAGCGCGACGGCGTGCTCTTCCTCGATGTCTGACCTGTCCCGGTGGTGGGCGCTCGGCCAGCGCGGCTGGCCCGAGCGGTTCGTCCTCGTCCAGTTCCCGAACGCGCCGCTGCTCATCGCGCTGGCCGCATCCGTCGCGGGGCGTTTCGCGGGCGACTCCGCCCGGCCGTACACCGACGCCGTGTTCTCGCTCTTCGCCGCGGCGTGGGCCTGGCTCGAGCTCAGCGACGGCGCGAACTGGTTCCGGCGCGCGCTCGGCGCCGGGTTCCTGGTGTATCTCGTGGCCCGGGTGGGTTCGCGCCTGGGGTAGCGAGGTGCCCCGGCGGCGGGCCCGATGCGCTAACAATGGACACAGGTTTCGCGTCAACTGCCTCAGGAGTTCGTCACCGCATGGCCACCGCCCAGTCCACGTCCTCCACCACCGTTCCGGCCGGCACGCTCGCCGGCCTCGCGCTGTCGCCCGCCCGCCCCGCCGCGGTCGCGCTGCGCTACCCCGAGGGAGAGGAGTGGAAGGAGGAGACGTACGCCGCGCTGCAGGTCGCGGTGGAGGGCATCGGCCGCGGGCTCATCGCGCTGGGCGTCGAGCCGGGCGACCGCGTCGGCATCCTTGCGACCACCCGCTACGAGTGGACGCTGGCCGACCTCGCGATCCTCGCGATCGGCGCCGTCACCGTGCCCGTGTACCAGACGAACTCGCCCGAGGAGTGCCAGTACGTCATCGAGCACTCCGGCATGAAGGTCCTGTTCTGTGAGGACCGCGGGCAGCTCGACAAGATCGCGACGATCCGTGACCAGTGCCCCGACCTCGAGCAGCTCGTCGTCTTCGAGAGCACCGAGGACGACCACGCGCTGACGCTCGACCAGCTGCGCGGCAAGGGCGACGACATCCCGACCGAGCGCGTCCGCGAGCGCGCCGCCGCCGTGACGCCCGACGACCTCGCCACGATCGTCTACACGTCGGGCACGACCGGCCCGCCGAAGGGCTGCATGCTCACGCACGGCAACGTCACCGCGGACGTCGCGATGACCCAGCAGCGGGTCCCGGCTGACGGGCACGAGGTCTACTACGTCTTCCTGCCGCTGGCGCACGCGCTCACGCGCATCGTGCAGTTCCTCGCGCTGAGCGCCGGGTCGCAGCTCGCCTACTGGCGCCGCGACCCCACCCGCCTGCTCGACGAGATCGCCGAGGTCGCCCCGACCCACCTGCCGTCGGTGCCGCGCCTGTTCGAGAAGATCTACACGGCGGCGACGTCGAAGGTCGCCGACGCGGGCGGCGTGAAGGCCGCGCTGTTCACG
>SYBY01000447.1 GCA_005788585.1 Actinomycetota bacterium
AGTGGCGACAACAATTGGCAGCGCCTTGTGCGCACGGTAAATCGCAATCTCTTTTGCCACGTCCGATGCATTGCCCTCGAGCAATCCGGTTGCACCGGCAGCTCGATCCAGCCGTAGGACACCTGCTGCGCGACGTTCGCGAGCTGCCCATCCGGGCGGTCGAGAATGGACGTGGGGTCGCCGTCGAAGCCGGCGAAGTCCAGGCCGGCGCAGAAGCTCGGTCCGTCGCCGTACAGGACGATGGCGCGCACACCGGGCTCGTCGCGCAGCTGCGCGATCGCCGCGACGATGCCGTCGAACATCGCGCGATCGAGGCCGTTGTGCTTCGCACCGCGGTTCAGTCGCACCTCGGCGATGGGGCCGTCGATCTCGACGACCACCCGCTCTTCGGACATGGCTATCCCTCCTGGACCAGCGGCAGGCGGCCTTCGAGCGCGGCCTGCCCCTCGGCGATCGTGAACTTGCGCTCGTAGAGCGCCTTGCCGGCGATCACCCCGCCGAGGTTGACCTGGCGCAGCTCTGCGAGCGCCTGGAGATCGGCCAGTGACCCGATCCCGCCGGAGTAGAGAAAGCGGCCGCGCACGACCGACGCGATGCGCTTGACCTCGTCGATGTCCGCACCGCCCTGCATGCCGTCGCGGTCGACGTTGGTGTAGACGAACGAGCGCACGCCGCGGTCCTGGAGCCGCTCGATGACGGCGTCCGCGGGCATCTGCGTCGTCTCGGTCCAGCCCGCCGTGGAGATGTTTCCGCCGCGGGTGTCGACCGACACGACGACGCGGTCGCCGTACGCCGACAGCACGTCGTCGAGGAAGTCGACGTCCGTGAATGCCGCGGTGCCCAGGATCACGCGCTCGGCACCGGCGCGCAGCGCGTCGCGCACGGCGGGCAGCGACCGCAGCCCGCCGCCCGTCTGGACGGGGACGCCCAGCTCGCTCGTGATGCGCTGGAGGTGGTCGAGGTTCTTCGGCTCGCCGGTCTTCGCGCCGTCGAGATCGACGACGTGCAGGAAGCGCGCGCCCTCCTCCACCCAGTGGCGGGCGGCCTCGAGCGGATCGTCCTCGTAGACGGTCTTCGCGTTGAAGTCACCCTGGACGAGGCGGACGGCCTTGCCCTCGTAGATGTCGATGGCGGGATACAGGATCATGCGAAGGCGACCTCGCGGCAGTGCTTGACGTAGTTGCGCAGCAGCGCGAGGCCGTGCGTCGAGGACTTCTCAGGATGGCACTGCGCGCCGAAGATCGTCAGCCCGTGTGCCACGAGGGAGACGAACTCGCTGCCGTACCGCCCCATCCCGAGCACGTCGTCGGGGTCCGTGGGGTGCACGACGAAGCTGTGCACGTGGTAGAGCGCCACCGGATCCGGCAGGCCCGCGAGCAGCGGCGATCCCTCGCGCGTGGCGCGGACGAGGTTCCAGCCGATGTGCGGCAGCTTCTGCCCCTTCGGGTCGAGCCGGCGGACCTCGCCGCCCAGCAGGCCGAGCCCCTCGGCGCCCTCGTGCTCCTCGCTGCGCTCGAACAGCAGCTGCATGCCGAGGCAGAGGCCGATGACCGGGACGCCGGCCGCGGATCGCTCGCGGATCAGGTCGCCGAGCCCCGAGGAGGTCAGCCGCCGCATCGCCTCCGGGAACGCGCCCACGCCGGGCAGGACGAGTCCTTCGGCGCGCTCGAGCGCCTGCTCGTCGCTCGTCAGGTCGACCTGGGCCCCAACCCGCTCGAAGGCCTTGACGACGGAGCGGCGGTTGCCCATCCCGTAGTCGACGACCCCGATCACGTCGTCAGCGTGCCCTTCGTGGACGGGACCCCGGTCTCCGTCGGGTCGATGCTCGTCGCGGCGCGCAGCGCGCGGGCGAACGCCTTGAAGAGCGCCTCGATGATGTGGTGCGCGTTGGTGCCGCGCTGGACGTCGAGGTGCAGCGTCAGCTTCGCCGAGTTCGCGACCGCGCGGAAGAACTCCTCGGTCAGCTCGTGGTCAAACCCACCGGTCACGCCGGGCACGAGCTGCGGCGCGTCGAAGGCCACGAACGGGCGGCCGGAGATGTCCAGCGCGCAGCTCGCGCGCGCCTCGTCCATCGGGACGGTCGCTGCGCCGTAGCGATAGATGCCCGCGCGATCGCCCAGCGCCCGGTCGAGCGCCTGGCCCAGCACGATCCCCGTGTCCTCCACCGTGTGGTGCCCGCCCGTCTGCAGGTCGCCGGTGACCTTGACGTCGAGGTCCATGCGCCCGTGGCGGGCGAGCAGGTCGAGCATGTGGTCGAAGAAGCCGACGCCCGTCTCGCGCACGCCGTCGCCCGTCCCGTCGAGGGTCAGGCTCAGGCGCACGTCGGTTTCCTTCGTGGCGCGGTCGATGGCAGCGGTGCGAGTCACGATCCGTGAGTTTGCCCGATCCGGGCCTCCATCGACTGGGCGTGCACCTCGAAGCCCTCCGCACGGGCGATCGCCGCGCCCGCGGGCGCGAGCGTCGCGGCGGCCGGACCCAGGCGCACCTCGCTCATCCGGCGCCGGAAGACGCGTGCGGACAGGCCCGACGCGAAGCGCGCCGCGCCACCGGTGGGAAGGCAATGGTTCGAACCGGCGACGTAGTCGCCGAACGCGGTGCCGCTCGCACCGCCCACCAGGACGCAGCCGGCACGCTGGACGCGGCGGGCCAGGCGCTCACACGACGGCCCGACGAGCTGGAGGTGCTCGGGCGCGAACGCCTCGCTGACGGCCAGCGCCTCCAGCGGGCTTGAGGCGTGCGCGAGCACCACCCCGCCCGCGTCGACGGTGTTTCGGTCCGCGGCGAGCTCGGCCACGCGGTCGGCCAGCGCCTCGAGTGCCTCGGCGTCGTCGCTGGCGGCCAGAACGACGCTCGCGGGCCCGTGCTCGCCCTGCGCGAGCAGGTCCAGCGCGATCGGGTCGAGGTCGGCGTCGCCGTCGAACACGACCGCGAGGTCGCTCGGGCCGTAGAAGCCGTCGATGCCCACCGCGTCGGACACCTGGCGCTTGGCCTCCTGCACCCAGAGGTTCCCGGGCCCGGCGATCACGTCGACGCGCGGAACCGACTCGGTGCCGTAGGCCAGTGCTGCGACGGCGTGCGCGCCGCCCATCGCGTAGACCTCGTGGACTCCGGCGAGCGCGGCCGCGCCGAGGATCACCGGGTGCACCGGCGGCGGGGTGACGACGCAGACCTCCTCGACCCCCGCGGCCCGCGCGGTCACGACGCCCATGATGAGCGTCGACGGGTACGGGTTGCGGCCACCGGGGACGTAGATGGCGGCTCGGGTCACCGGGATCTCGCGCAGCGTCACCGTCTGCCCCTGCGGCAGCACGACCTCGCGGTCCTCGCCCACGCCGGCGTCGGCGACGATCGCGACGTTGGCGATGGCGACCTGCAGTCCGTTGCGCAATTCGGGATCGAGGTCGACCTCGAACGCCTCGGGCGGCACGCGCAGCGCGGCGTCCGCGGGCGCGGCACCGCCGTAGTCGAAGCGCTCGACGAGCTCGCGCAGCGCGGCGTCTCCGCCGCTGCGCACCGTCTCGATGATCTCCGCGACGTTGCCGGCGACGGAGTCGGCCTGCGGGGCCATGGCGCGCGCGGCGGCGGCCACCGCGGCGGGATCGCCCTCGACCGCGAGGCGCTCAACCCGCACGGGTGAGCTCCAGCTCGCGAATCCGGGCGACGAGGTCGTCGATCGCCTCGGCCTTCAGCTTGTGCGCCACGGGGTTGGCGATGAGCCGTGCCGTCGAGTCGAAGAGGTGCTCGCGCTCGATCAGCCCGTTCTCGCGCATGGTCGTGCCCGTCGCCGTGAGATCGACGATCGCCTCGGCCAGCCCGGTGAGCGGCGCGAGCTCGACCGACCCCTTGACCTCCACGATCTCCGCCTGGCGCCCGGTCGCCTCGAAGTACCGCGACGCGGTCTTCAGGTACTTGGTCGCGATCCGCACGATGCCAAGCCGCCGCAGCGCCTCCTCAGCAGGGTCCGGCCCGTCGACACTCGCGACGACCATGCGGCAGAAGCCGTAATGCAGGTCGAGCAGTTCGTACACCTCGCGCTCGGACTGCTCGGTCAGCACGTCCTTGCCCGTGATCCCGATGTCGGCGGCGCCCGCTTCGACATACGTGGGGACGTCGCTCGGGCGCATCGTCACGATCCCGATGTCGGCGAACAGCAGCTTGCGGTCGTTCGCGCGCACCTCGGCGGTGTCGATGCCCAGACGGTCGAGCAGCTCGAGCGTGTCGCCCAGCAGGGCCCCGCGGGGGACGGCGATGGTGAGCGGCGGCGTCATCACGAACCCTCCTCGCCGTGCAGGGCGAGGTGCAGCCGATCGACGACGAGCGCGAAGCCCACCGCAGGCTGAGACCGGCCGAACTGCCCCAGCAGATCGTCGTAGCGCCCACCGCCGCCGAGCGGCACACCCAGCGCCGGGTCGTACACCTCGAAGACCGCGCCGGTGTAGTAGCCGAGGTCGCGCACGAGCCCGAGGTCGAAGATCACGCGCTCGGCGACGTCATCGTCGAGCAGCGCGTGCACGTCGCGCAGCCCGGCGACCGACGCGGCGGCCGCAGGCGGCACCGCGTCGAGGACCTCGGCGCCGCCTCGCTGCTGGGCGAGCTCCAGCAGGCTCTCGGCGGCCGCGCGGTCCAGCCCGGCGGAGATGAGCTCGCGCTCGACCCCGACGAAGTCGTGCGTGCTGAGCTCGTGGAGGATCTTCGTGCGCGCTTCGCCGGTGATGCCGAGTCCCTCGAGCACGCCCGGGAAGAGCGACGCGTCGCCCAAGCCGACGCGGAAGTCGCGCAGCCCTGTCGCGGCGAGACCGCGGCACAGGACCGTCAGCGCCTCGGCGGTGCCCTCGGGCGCCCCGGAGCCGATGAGCTCGATGCCCACCTGCAGCAGCTCCCGCGACATCCCCCGGCGCGGACGCACCTGGCGGTAGGCGTGCGCGAGGTACCAGAACCTCAGCGGCGGCTCGGCGGTCGCGTACCGGGTCGACGCCACCCGGGCGATGGGCACGGTCATGTCCGACCGCAGGACGAGCACGTCGCCGTGGTCGTCGACGACGCGGTACGCCGGCCGCGCGCCTGCGAGGTCGCCCTTGGCGAGCACCGACTCGTACTCGAGCGCCGGCGTGCTCACCTCGCCGTAGCCGGCCCCCTCGAACACGCTGCGCAGCGCGTCGCTGATCGCACGCAGTTCGCGCATCTCATCCGGCAGGACGTCGCGCGTCCCGGAGGGGATCGGCAGGGTCATAGGCCCAGACTAGGCGTGGATGGCGGGCTGCGGCTCGGTCGCCACCCGCTCGATGCGCGCGCCGAGTTCACGAAGCCGCTCGTCGATCCGCTCGTACCCGCGGTCGATCTGGCGGATGTTGCCGATCTCGGAGGTGCCGTCGGCGCACAGCGCGGCGATGAGCATCGCCATGCCTGCCCGGATGTCCGGGGATTCGACGCGCTCGCCGCGCAGCCGCGAGCGCCCGGTGACGATGGCCCGGTGCGGGTCGCAGAGCACGATGTCCGCGCCCATGAGCACCAGCTTGTCGGTGAAGATCATGCGGTTCTCGAACATCCACTCATGGATGAGGACCGAGCCCTCGCACTGCGTCGCGAGCGCGAGGACGATCGACGTGAGGTCCGCGGGGAACGCCGGCCATGGGCCGTCCTGGACCTTGATCTTGTGCTCGCCCAGGTCACGGGCCACCACCAAGTCCTGTCCGCCCGGGACGACGACGTCATGGCCGTCGAGCTCCGAGTGCAGGCCGAGGCGCTCGAACGCGAGCCGGATCATGCGCAGATCGTCGGGGTACGTGTCCTTGATCCGCATCTCGCCGCCCGTGACGCCCGCGAGCGCCATGAACGAGCCGATCTCGATGTGGTCCGGGCCGATCGTG
>SYBY01000448.1 GCA_005788585.1 Actinomycetota bacterium
CGAGTACGAGATCGAGGGCCTCACGACCCTCATCCCGTTCCACGAGACGCTGCTGAAGACCGAGGACTGGGCCAAGGGCTCCACCTGCCACGACCTGCTCGAGGACAAGGAGTGGCTGAAGTCCACCGCTCCCGAGGTCCCCGTCGTCCCCGTGGAGAAGGACGAGGACGAGGACGAGAAGATCACGCAGGACTACCTCGTCGAGGTCGGCGGCCGCCGGTTCGACGTCAAGGTCGTCGGCCCGCCGCCCGCCGGTGGCGTCGCGGTCGCCGCCGGGAACGGCGCGGCCGCGGGGAAGAAGCCCAAGCGCGAGCGCAAGTCCGGCGGCGCCGGCGGTGGCGGCGACACGCTGCCCTCCCCGCTGCAGGGCACGGTCTTCAAGGTGAACGTCGAGAAGGGCGCCACCGTCGAGGAGGGCGCGATCATCGCCATCATCGAGGCCATGAAGATGGAGAACGAGATCACCGCCCACAAGGCGGGCGTGATCGAGGAGCTCCCCATCGAGCCCGGCCAGTCGGTCAGCGCCGGCGACGTCCTCGCCGTCATCAAGAGCCCGGAGGCGTAGACCCGCCGTGCCCGTCCGGGCGTGGCGTGCCGAGCAGCACGAGGCCGAGACGGCCGCGGCGCTGCTGATCGCCTTCCGCAACCACATGGGTGCGGACTGGCCGTCGGACAACGCGTTCTACGCCGGGGTCGAGAAGCTGCTGGAGGACCCGAACACGGTCTTCCTCCTCGCGGCCGCCGACGATGACTCGCCCCCTGCCGGCGTGCTGCAGATGCGCTTCCGCTTCGGCATCTGGAAGGCCGCGACGGACGCGTGGATCGAAGACCTCTACGTCCGCGAGGACGCCCGTCGTCAGGGTCTCGGCGACGCGCTGCTGGAGCTGGCGTTCGAGCTGGCGACCGAGCGCGGCTGTCGCCGGATCGAGCTGGACACCAACGAGGAGAACGCCGCGGCGCTGGCGCTGTACGCGCGCCACGGGTTCAGCACGACGTCGAAGGCCAGTCCCGCCGCGGCTGGCCGCGACCTGTTCCTCGGTCGCCCGCTCGAGTACGAGTAGGCCGCCTACGCGGCGGCAGCCGGCTCGACCGCCTCGACGGCAGGTTCCGGGCGTTCCCGCACCGCCTCGATGCGCACCCGCGCGCCGTGCTGCGGCGCGAGCGTCACGGCGCGGAGCACCGGCCGCTCGGGCGCGGGGTCGGGCAGGCTCATCTCGACGCGGCTGTAGAGCGCGCGGATGACGTGGCGCATCTCCATCTCCGCGAACGAGGCACCGAGGCACCGACGGATGCCGCCGCCGAACGGAATCCAGCCGTACGTCTCCGGGCGCTTGCCCAGGAAGCGGTCGGGGTGGAAGCGGAACGGCTCGGGATACGTGTCGGCCCGGTGGTTGGCCAGCCAGATGTTCACATTGACCGTCTGCCCGGCCGGGATGTCGTAGCCGCCGAGCGTCAGCGGCGCGCGCAGCTCACGGCCGATGAGCGGCACGACGGGGCGGTCGCGCAGGATCTCGTTGACCGTGGCATCGAGGTAGGCCGCGCCGCCGTCCTCGCCTTCGGCGAGCTCGTGCTTGAGGCGCTGGAGCGCGTCGGGCGTGCGCAGGAGCCGCTCGGCGCCCCACGCCAGCGACGTCGCCGTGGTCTCGTGGCCCACGAGCAGCAGCGTCACGAGCTCGTCGCGGAGCTCCTGATCGGTCATGGCGCTGCCGTCCTCGTCGCGCGCGAGCATGAGCATCGACATCATGTCGCTGCGGCTCTCCAGGTCGCTCTGCCCGCGATGGTCGGCGATCTCCGCGTAGACGACCTCGTCCATCGCCTTGCGCAGCCGCTCCATCGGACCCGCGAGCCGGCCGCGGGACGCGAGGACCAGATCGAGCATCGAGCGCGGGCCGCTGGTCGCCCGCTTGGTCAGGTTGACGACGACATCGCGGAGCGCGTCCTGGCGGGAGGCGTCCTCCATCCCGAAGACGATCGCGAGAATCGTGTCGAAGGTGATGGCCTGCATCTCCTCCTGGAGCGCGATCTCCTGACCGGGCCGCCAGCGGTCGATGCGGGTGTGGGTGAGGTCGTCGATCAGCGGGCCCCACGGACGCAGCCGCTCGCCGCGGAACGACGGGGAGATCAGGCGCCGCTCGCGCAGGTGCTTCGGGCCGTTGAGGATGAGGACGGAGTCGGGGCCGAGCAGGATCCCCAGCGACGAACTCGAGGAGACCGTCGGCATGTCCTCGTGCGGGGCGGTGAAGACGGTCTTCACGTCGGCGGGGCTGGAGACCATCACGGTCGGAGACACACCGGCGAGGTTGAACATGAAGGTGTCGCCGAGCTCCCGCTGGAGGGCGTGCATCGCCGCGACGGGCCGGACGAGGAATCGCGTGGTGATCAGCGCGGCGGGCAGGCGGCTGCTGGGAGGCATGGTGCTCACCCGGCGGATGGTACCCATCCGCACCAGATCGACGCGAGCGGGATTTTCCCGGATTGTGGAGTGGGACGAACCGCGCCGTTACGCGGTCACAGGTTCACGCTTCGCGGGTGCACGGTCCACGGCCCGGACCCGCACCGTCGTGCCGTGTTCGGGCACGAACGTGATGTTGCGCCGGCGGACGCGCTCGGGCGCCGGGTCCACGGCTTCCAGGCGCGCGCGGGTGAGCATGGCCCGGAGGATGATCTTCATCTCCATCTGCGCGAACGCGGCCCCGATGCAGCGCCGGACGCCACCGCCGAAGGGGATCCACGCGTAGGTGTCAGGCTTGCGGTCCAGGAACCGCTCGGGCCGGAAGACCTGCGGCGCGTCGTAGACCGCCGGGTTGTGGTTCGTGCCGTACAGACTGGCGCCGGCGAAGGCGCCGGCCGGTATCTCGAACTCGCCGAACATCATCGGGACCCGGAGCGTCCGGCCGACGATCGGGACGACGGGCCGGGCCCGCAGCGTCTCGTGGATGACGGCATCGAGGTAGGCGTCGTCGCCGGGATCGTCGGTCAGTCGCGCGAGCGCGTGCGGCGTGCGCAGCAGCCGCTCCATCGCCCAGGACAACGACGTCGCGGTGGTCTCGTGCCCGGCGAGCAACAGCGTGACGAGCTCGTCGCGCAGCTCGATGTCGGTCATCCCGCTGCCGTCCTCGTCCTGCGCGCACATCATGAGGCTGAGGATGTCCTCGCGGTCCTCGAGCGAGCCGTGGGCGCGGTGGCTGGCGATCTCCTCGTAGAGGAGCGCGTCCATCGCAGCTGCCTTGTGCTTCAGCGGTCCGACGAGGCGCCCCTGCTGCGTGCCGACGATCGCGCTGAAGATCGCCTTCGGTGACGCCGTGAAGAGGATGAGGTCCTCGATGGCAGCGCGCAGCGCCTCGTGGCGTGCGGCGTCCTCGACCCCGAAGACCGCGCGGAGGATGACCTCGAGCGTGACGGCCGACATGTGCGGCTGCAGGCGCATCTCCGCGCCGGGCTGCCAGGTGTCGATCTGCGCCTGCGCGGCCTCCTCGATGATCTCGCCGTAGGCGCGCAGCCGGTCGCCGTGGAACGACGGCAGGAGGAGCTTGCGCTGGCGCAGGTGCTCGCGGCCGTTGAGCGTCAGCAGGGAGTGCTCGCCGACGAGCGGGCCGATCGGGCTGTTCGCCGTCGCGGTCGGGACGTCGTCGGGTGGCGCGGTGAAGAGCCGGCGGACGTCCGCGGGGTCGCTCGTGAGGATGAACCGCCCGGCGGGAAAGAAGTTGAGCGAGACGACATCGCCACACTCGGCCCGGGCCTTGTCGAGCAGCGCCGTCGGCCGGAAGATCCAGCGGGCGGTCTGGATGACGGGCGGGAGGGCAAGGCTCGGCGGAAGCGCCACACGCCGATGCTATCGAGGCCGCTCCTCCGGCACTGCGCCTGTTGGGGGCGGTGGAGCGGCCATGAGCTCGACCGTCGTGCCGCCCGGTGCCGTGGTCTTGCCCCGCGGCACGCCCCAGTGCTCGCTGCCCGGCTCGTAGGCGAACCCGGCCGTCTGCAGCCGCGCGACCGCCGCTGCGTGGTCTTGCACGACGACCGCGACGTGCCAGCCACCCACCGGTGCGCCGGCACCGCCCGCGCGCAGATGGATCTGCCCGCCGTCGTGCTCGACCCACCGCCAGGTACCGCGCAGCGCCTCCGGCGGCGCTACTTCGTCGAAGCCCAGCAGCGCCCAGAACGCCACCGCCGCATCAAGGTCGCCGGCAGGGACGTCGACGGCGACGTGGTGGATCACGCGCCCACGAACTTCACGTTGCTGTCGTGGATCTTGCGCTGGGCGCCCGTACGCCGCGCGAGCGGCAGGGGCGCGTCGGGCAGCCCCTCGAGGTACGCCACGTCCTCGCGCAGGATCGCCAGCGCGCGCACCGGGTCGAGCACCGTGCCATGGCCCGGCACGACATGGTCGGCCTGCTCGACCAGCGGCTGCAACCGGCGCAGGGTCGCGAGATACGCATCGCGCGAGCCCCCCGGGGACAGCCACGGGATCTCGACCGGCGACAGGTAGTCCCCGGCGATCAGCACCTTCGCCCACGGCAGCCAGATCGCCATGCCGTCCGGCGTGTGGCCGTCGGCGGGGTGCAGCTCCATCGACGCCTCACCGATGTCGAGGTACCCCGGCACCGGCAGCGCCTGCACCTCGCCGAGCGACAGCGGCCCGGGCCGCTCCACGTAGTGCTCGTCGTCGAAGGCGCGGAGCTCGCGCTGCGCCGCACCCGGTTCACCGCGCAGCCGCGCCGACGTCGTCTCCGGAACGCCGAGCGCCGCACCCGGGAACGCGTAGCGCCCGAGCAGGTGGTCCCAGTCACCGTGGGTGGCCAGCAGCCCGCTGACCGGGAAGCCGGCCTGCTCGACGATCGCCGGCAGGACCTCCAGCTCGTCGGGCAGCACGGGGCTGTCGATGACGAACCCCTCGTCGCCGTGGCGGACGATCGTGCAGGTGGTCTGCCAGAAGCGGCTCGTGGCGACCAGGACGTCGGGATGCAGCCCGACGACGCGCAAGAGCTACAGCCCGAGGAGCTTCGCCGCTTCGAGCAGCGTCTTGACCTCGGCCGTGGGCTTCTTCTGCCCCGACTCGAGCTCCTGCTTGTGGCGGTTGACCCAGATGACCGGGATCTTCGCCTTGATGCACGGCTCGATGTCGTGGTAGTAGCTCGAGCCGATGTGGACCCACCCCTTCTTCGAGCCGACGCGGCGCTCGCACTCCTTGAAGTGCGCGGGGTCCGGCTTGTAGGAGCGGACCTGCTGGGCGGTGACGACCAGGTCGAAGTCGTGCGGGATGTGCCGGCGGGTCTGACCCAGGAGCTTGTCGTCGATGTTCGAGATCAGGCCGGTCTGGAACTTCTTCCCGAACTTGTTGATCTGCGGCATCGTCTCCTTGAACGGCTTCCAGTACGGCACGGAATCCGGCAGGAACCCGGAGCGCGAGGACTCCAGCGGCCACCCGAGGTTGTCGGCGATGCGGACGGCACAGCGGCGCAGGACCTCGGCGTAGAGCTCGTAGGACCCGCCCTCGATCTCCTTCTCGATCTCCATGAACTGCGTGAGCAGCTCGTCCTTGTCGATCGTGAACCCGTCGCGGGCGGCCTCCTTCTGGAAGGCGGCATTGATGCCCTCCTCCCAGTCGATCAACGTGCCGTAGACGTCGAAGGTGACGAAGGTGATGTCCTTGGGAAGCGCCATGAGTGCTCGGCATTATGACGGGACGGGACCCGCGATGCCCCCGCGGGGCGATGTGCCACGCCGCTTCGCGGCCCTGACGTAGCATCGGCCGCGTGCAGCGGTCCACCGAACTCACCCCGCTGTCGCGGGAGCACCACCAGGCGCTGGCGCTCGCCCTGCGTCTGCGGCGGTGCGACGCGGACGACGTTCCGGTGCTGCGGGCGGACGCCGGCGCGTTCTGGCGCGACGAGGCGCGGGCGCACTTCCGCGCCGAGGAGGAGATCGTGCTGCCGGCCGCCGCGGCGCACATCCCGCCCGACGATCCCGACGTCGTCCGGGTCCTCGTCGAGCACGTGTGGCTGCGCCAGGCCTTCCTGGGCGTCGCAGACACGGCCGCCGGAGACCTGCGGGCCCTCGGTGCGCTCTTGCACGACCACGTCCGCCACGAGGAGCGCGTCCTCTTCCCGCGGATCGAGGCCGCGCTGGCGCCCGACGAGCTCGCGGCGCTCGGCACGGCGCTCGCCTGAGCGGCGGCACCGGCCGACCTGAACCACCGGCTTGTCACTAGAGTCCATCGGCGGCGCCACACCCGGCGCCGCTTGTGTCGCCGGGGTCTGGTTGGCGCTCCCAACCCACGCGCGCGGTCCGACTGATCGCGCCACCACCCCACCCGAAACGGCACATGGACCTGCTCGAATATCAAGGCAAGCAGCTGTTCGCCAAGCAC
>SYBY01000066.1 GCA_005788585.1 Actinomycetota bacterium
GATCCTCACGATCGGGGTCTACGGCGTCGTGCGGCTGCCCGACACGTTCACCCAGTCGCACGCGGCGTCGAAGGCCGGGTTCCTGGGGGTCGCCTTCCTGCTGATCTCGGCGTCGGTCGAGGGAGACGGCGGGATCATCGCCCGGGCGGTGCTGACGATCACGGTCCTCGCCCTCACCACACCGGTCGCGGCCCATGCCGTGCTGCGCGCCGCGCGCACCCGCGGCGAGGAGATGCGGTCCCCGGGCGCGGTCGACGAGTCCTAGCTGCTGGCGGCTTCCCAGCGCGCGTAGGCCTCTTCGACGGCGCGCTTCGCGGCGGTGTGCCGCTCGGTGTTCTCCGCGCTCTTGTCCGGCGTGGCCCAGGCGTCGGGCGCGGCGAGCTCCTCCTCGAGCTTGGCGAGCTTCGCCTCGGCCTGTTCGATCTCGCGCTCCAGGGCCTGCAGGCGCTTGCGCTCGTTCTTGGAGACCTTCGGCGCGCCATTGCCATTGGACGGCGCCGCGGCCTTCGGCTTCGGGGCCGCCGCCGTCTTGGCCTTGGGCTTCGGCTTCGGTGCCGCCTTGCGCTCCTCGCGCACCCGGACGTACTCGGGCCACCCGCCGATGTAGCTGTGCAGGCGCTGATCCTCCAGCGCGACGGTGCGGGTGCCGACCGCGTCGAGCAGCGCCCGGTCGTGGGTGATGAGCAGCACGGCGCCCTCGAATGACGACAGCGCGTCCTCGAGCGCCTCACGCGATTCGAGGTCGAGGTGGTTCGTCGGCTCGTCGAGGATCAGCACGTTCGCGCCGCTGCTGACGAGGATCGCCAGGGAGACCCGCTGGCGCTCGCCGCCCGACAGGCCGCCGAGTTCCTTCTCGGCGTCCTCGCCGCTGAACAGGAACCGGCCGAGCAGCGCGCGCGCCTTGTTCGGCGTCAGCCCCGTCTGCTTGATCGTGGCCTCCAGCACGGTGCGCGCGCCGCCCTGGCCCAGCGTGTCGCCATGCTGGGACAGGTAGCCGACCTTCAGGTTGTGCCCGCTGCGCAGCTTGCCGCCCGCGAGCTCGCGCTCCCCGGCAAGGGTCTCGATGAGCGTCGTCTTGCCGGTGCCGTTGGCCCCCACGAGCGTGACGTGCTCGCCGCGTTCCAGCCACAGCTCCGCGTGCTCGAGCAGCGTGCGGTCGCCGATCGTGACCTTGCCGTCCTCGAGCTCGAAGATGACGCGCCCGGTGCGCTCGGGCTTGGCGAACGCGAACGAGAGCGACTCGCTGTCGCGCGGGTCGCGCGAGATCCGCTCGATCTTGTTCAGCGCCTTGACCCGCGACTGCGCCTGCTTGGCCTTCGTCGCCTTGGCCCGGAAGCGCTCGACGAAGCGCTCCATCCGCTCGATCTCCTTCTGCTGCTTGTCGATCGCGCGGCCCAGCGCCAGCTCGCGCGCGGCGGCCTCCTTGCGCCACTGCGCCCAGGTGCCGGGGAAGAAGCGGGTCCTTCCCGCCTCGACCTCGAGCACGGCGGTGCCGACGGTCTCCAGGAACCAGCGGTCGTGCGCGACGAGGATGATCGCGGCGTCGAGATCGAGGAGCGTCTTCTCCAGCCACTCCAGCGACTCGATGTCGAGGTGGTTGGTGGGCTCGTCGCGGAGCAGCAGATCAGGCGTGCCGGCAAGCGCGCGGGCGAGGCTGGCGCGCGTGAGCTGGCCGCCGGAGAAGGTCGACAGCTGCCGGTCGAGCGCCTCGTCGGTGAAGCCGAGGCCGTGGATGGTCTGGGTCGCGCGCTCGCGCCAGGTGTAGCCGCCCGCTGCGTCGAACTCGGTCTGCAGGCGCGCGTACTGGTCGAAGATCGTCTCGTCGCCGGTCGCCATCTGCTGCTCGAGCTCCTGCAGGCGCGCCTCCTGCGCGATGAGCTCCTTGTTCGCGCTCTGCACGTACTCGCGCAGGGTGATGTCGCGGTCGCGCGGCGGGCGCTGGTCGTGCAGCGCGATCTTCGTGCCCTTCGCGAAGACGAGCTCGCCACCGTCGATCGACGTCTCGCCCGCGAGCATCCGCAGCAGCGTCGTCTTGCCGGCGCCGGTGCGCCCGGCGATCGTCAGGCGGTCACGGCGCTCGAGCTTGAGGCTGACCCCGCGCAGGAGCGGGGTGCCGGAGATGTCCTTGGCGAGGTCGGAGGCGATGAGAACGGCCACGGGTTCATGGTAGGTCGGTCGTCGGTGTCGAGAACTCCGGAACTATCACGGAGTCCGCGACACCGGTCGCGCGAGCAGGCCCTCGACGCGCCGCGCGACCTCCTTCGGCCGACGGATGACGTGGACATCGGCGACATGCAGCACGTCGTAACCGGCGGCCATGAGGTCCGCTTCTTTGTCGGCGTCGCGCGCGACCTGATGCTTGGTGCGATGGAACGTCGTGCTCTGGACCTCCACGACCAGACGGTGCGACCGCCACAGGCAGTCGACCTCCCACGGTCCGAGCATCTGATTGAAGGCTGGCTGAGGCAGGCCGAACCGGCGACACAGCGCAAGCATCGCCTCCTCGAGACCGCTGCGCGTGATCGTCGTTCCGATCAACGCTGCGTCGAGCACCGCGTAGAGCGCCTTGGCGCCGCGGATCCCCTCCCCGCGTGGCGCCAGGCGCTCGATCTCGAAGAGGTCGAAGACGCCCGCCGCGTCCGCCCCCTCCACGGCCATCTCGACGGTCCGGGGCGACTCGGTCGCTGCGATGTCGAGCAGCGTCCGCGCCATGCACGTCACGGGGAGGCCGTTGCGCACCGCGCAGACGTCCAGTGTGAGCGTCTTTGACCGGCGTACCCGGATGCCGGACCGGCGCACGCGCCCGGCGTGAGAGGGAACGGTGACGTCGACCACTGTGGCCGGCGCGTACAGCATGTCCCACGCCGCAGCGGCGGACCGATGACTGAGCACGGCGCCGCGGCCGCACGCGAGGAGCGCCGCCCAGCGGTGGCCGTGGCCGCAGAGGTGAGGATGACCGACGAGGTAGACGCCGCGATAGACCCGGTACAGACGCCCGGTGGCGACGCGGTAGTCGATCTCATCGTCGGTGAGACCGAGGGAGCGCAAGCGCGGGCGAGTGATGACACCGCCGCGCGGCGCCGCGGCTTGGGCGATGAGATGATCGACCGAGAGATGAGGAGGCATGCTCCTTCTAGGGCGTGGACGCCCGTTAGTCGCCCCCGTCCCCCGATGTCGCGAACTCCGTGACAGTTGCGGAGAACGCGACACCTCGCCCCCCTACGACCCCGTCGGCAACCCCGTCCCGTGCCGCTGAAAGGCCATCAGCCGCTCGTTCTCGTACGCCACCCGCTCGGCGGTCCGTTCAAGGTCGCCGAACATCGCCTTGAGCTCGCGCACGCCGTCATGAGCCGCCACCCGCTCGGCCAGCGCCACCGCCGCAGCCTCCGCCTCGGCGGCGGGAGACACCGACGACACCAGGCCCAGCTCCAGCGCCTCCTGCGCGTCCAGCACCCGCGCCGTGAACGCCAGCTCCTTCGCGCGCGCCAGGCCCACGAGCGGGACGAGGCGCGCCGGCCCGACGGGCACACCCCGCCGCGCGGCCATCCACGCGAGCTTGAGGTTGTCGCCCGCCACGCGCAGGTCGCAGGCCGCGGCTATCTCGGTGCCCGCGCCGAGCACGTTGCCGACGCAGGTGCAGACCGAGGGCACGCTGAGCGCGTCGAGCAGGGCGTAGAGCTCGCAGAAGCGCTCCATGCGCCGCTCGCCGCCGGCGGCGTCCAACTGCTCGCCGACATCGGCGCCCGCGCAGAAGGCGACCGTCGAGGTCGTCGACCACACGAGGACCCGCACCTCGGGGTCCGCGTCGATCTCACGCAGCGCGTGCAGCACCGCATCGAGCGACGCCAGATCCAGCGCGTTGCGGACCTCCGGGCGGTTCAGGCGCAGGACTTCGACGCCGGGTACGGGACGGGAACGCTCCACCGAGGGCATCCCGGTATAGAATCCGATCCGACGATGCGACGCTCTCTCACGACCCTCACCCTTGCCGCCACCATGGTCCTGGTCGCGGCCTCGACGGCACTCGCCTCCGCCCAGGGCCACGACGGCGGAGAAGGGACCTACGGCCTGACGACCGACAAGGTCGTCACGAACTTCGGCTTCGCGCTCATCATCTTCTTCCCGCTGTTCGTCTTCACCATGTCGATGATCCAGCTGACCCTGGACAAGCGCAAGCAGCGCCGCAAGCAGGCCGAGAAGGCCCGCAGCACCTCGGCCCACTGGGCCGGCGGCTGGTAGCAGCCGCACCCGCGGTTCCCAGCATCTTCACATCCTGACCCGGCCCGGCGGGCACGCTTCGTCCTGCGCGAGCCCTCCCTCGCCGACCGCATGACCGCGATGCGAGCGCCCCGGAGCTCCCTGCCCGGGGCGCGCGTGTCGCCGGCCCGCCAACCGGCTGGGCCGCGCACCTCCGAGGTGTAGCCTCCGGCGCACTACACCGGGGAGCAGAGGAGAGCGATGACGTACTTCGTGACGGGCGCGACGGGATTCATCGGCCGCAATCTCATAGAGCGGCTGCTGAAGCGGGACGTCGACATCGCCGTCCTGGTCCGCGAGTCGTCGACCGACCGGCTCGACGCGCTGATCGAGCGGTGGGGTGCGAGCGGACGCATCCGGCCCGTCATCGGTGACCTCGCGCAGCCGCGGCTCGGCCTGGACGACGAGGCGATCGCCGGGCTGCAGGACGTGACCGAGCTCTTCCACCTCGCCGCCATGTACGACATGACGTCGACCGACGAGCTCAACCGCGCGCTGAACGTCGAGGGCACGATCTTCACGCTCGACGCCGCCCGCGCGATGGGCGCCGAGCGGTTCCACCACGTCTCCTCGATCGCGGTCGCCGGGATGTACCAGGGCCTCTTCCGCGAGGACATGTTCGACGAGGGCCAGCAGCTCCCGTCGGCGTACCACCGCACGAAGTTCGAATCCGAGCAGCTCGTGCGCATGCAGAACGACATGCCGTGGCGGGTGTACCGGCCCGCGATCGTCGTCGGCGACTCGAAGACCGGCGAGATGGACAAGGTCGACGGGCCGTACTACCTGTTCAAGCCGATCCAGCGGCTGCGTCACTACGTGCCCGAGTGGTTCCCGCTCATCGGCCCGGAGCTCGGCGCGACGAACATCGTCCCGGTCGACTACGTCGCCGACGCGATCGACCACATCGCGCACCTGCCCGACCACGACGGGCAGGCGTTCCACCTCGCCGCGTCGCGCCCGATCAAGTCCGGTGACGCGCTGAACGCGTTCTGCCGCGCTGCGCACGCGCCGCAGCTGCAGATGCGCGTCGACAAGGGCCTGCTCGACGCCCTGCCCAAGGGCACGATCTCGATGCTCATGAAGCTGCAGTTCGCCAAGGACATGCGCAACACGCTCCTGGCGGACCTGGGGATCCCGGACGTCGTCATCGATTACGTCGGCCTCGCGTCGCAGTTCGACACGCGCGACACCGAGCGCGCGCTGGCCGGCACCGGCATCACCGTGCCGCCGCTGGACAGCTACGCCGGCAAGCTCTGGGACTACTGGGAGCGCAACCTCGACCCGGACCTGTCGAAGGACCGGTCGTTCGAGGGCGCCGTCAACGGCCGGACCGTGCTCATCACGGGCGCGTCGGCCGGCATCGGCAAGTCGGCGGCGATCAAGATCGCGCGCGCCGGCGGGATCCCGCTGCTCGTCGCCCGCAGCGAGGACAAGCTGCAGGCCGTCAAGCAGGAGATCGAGAACTTCGGCGGGACGGCGTACGTCTACCCGGCGGACATCGCCGACCTGACC
>SYBY01000449.1 GCA_005788585.1 Actinomycetota bacterium
CGGGAGGTGACGATCGCCGCAGAGAACGGGGTCGTGACGATCCCGTACGCCGACATCCAGCGTTCCAACCTGATCGAGGAGTAGCCACATGTCTCGCGAGATCCTTGACGCGATGACCGCGCTTGGCGCGGAGAAGGGCATCGCGCCCGAGCGGCTCATGGAGGCGCTGGAGGACGCGCTGCTCTCGGCGTACAAGAAGCAGCCCGGCGCTGCGAAGTACGCCCGCGTGGACGTCGACCGCGAGACGGGCGACTTCCGCGTGACCGAGCTGATCGTGCCCGAGCGCCTGGAGGCCCACCTCATCGTCGAGACCATCGACGAGGGGACCGTCCTCGACCCCGAGACGGGCGAGTACGTCGAGCCGCAGGACCCGGAGATCGATCCGAAGAAGTTCGAGGAGTACAAGGATCAGATCGACGAGCGCGACGTCACGCCCGAGGGCTTCGGCCGCATCGCGGCGCAGACGGCCAAGCAGGTCATCCTGCAGCGCATCCGCGAGGCCGAGCGCGAGCAGATGTACGAGGAGTACCGCGACCGCGTCGGCGAGCTCATCACCGGCATCGTCCAGCAGAAGGACTCCCGCTACACGCTGATCCAGCTGCGCGAGCGCGTCGAGGCGCTGCTGCCGAAGGGCGAGCAGGTCGACGGTGAGCGCTACGAGCACAACCAGCGCATCAAGGCGGTCATCAAGGAGGTCTCGCCCTCCACGAAGGGCCCCTCGATCATCGTCAGCCGGCGCGATCCCGACCTCATCAAGGCGCTCTTCGAGCTCGAGGTGCCGGAGATCGCGGACGGCCTGGTGGAGATCGCCAACGTCGCGCGTGAGCCGGGCTACCGCTCGAAGATCGCGGTCGTCTCGCATGCCGACGGCGTGGACCCGGTCGGCGCCTGCGTCGGCCCGCGAGGCTCACGCGTGCGCATGGTCGTCTCCGAGCTGCGCGGCGAGAAGATCGACATCATTCCGTACAACGACGAGCCTGCCCGGTTCGTCGCGAAGGCCCTGAGCCCGGCGCGCGTGCGCGAGGTGCTCGTCGACGACGACGGCCGCCAGGCCACCGTGATCGTGCCCGACGACCAGCTGTCGCTGGCGATCGGCCGCGAGGGCCAGAACGCCCGTCTGGCCGCGCGCCTGACCGGCTGGCGCATCGACATCCGCTCCGAAACTGAGTTCGCGGACCAGTCCGAGAGCCAGGACTTCGAAGAGGAGGAGACCGGCGGGCGCTGCGGGGCCATTCTCACGAACGGCCGCCGCTGCCCGAACGCGGCGCTGCCCGGGTCGCACTTCTGCGGCCTCGACAGCCACCAGGCGCTCGCCCGGTTCGCCACGGCCTCGGTCACGATCATCACGGGCCTGTCGAACGAGGAGATCGCCGAGCTGGCCGATCAGGCCAAGAGCGACAAGGACGTGCAGGAGATCGTCATGCGCGCCGAGGCCGCGAACGCGGAGGCGGCCGAGGAGGCCGAGGAGGAGCTCATCGAGGACGACGATGAGCCCCTGGAGGAACCGGCCACGGAAGCCGAGCTCGAGGGCAACGGCGCGGGAGCCCCGGAGGCCGAGGTGCCGCAGGAAGCGAGCGCCGAGGTGTCCGAGGAGCCTGCGTCATAGGGGTTCCTGAGCGCCGCTGCATCGGCTGTGGGGAGCGCGCGCCCAAGCGGGCGCTGCGCCGCATGGCTATCGTCGATGGTGAGGTTGTCGTCGACGAGCAGCAGCGCCTACCGGGGCGCGGGGCGTACGTTCACGACGACGCCTGTATGACGGTGGCGACCGAACGCCGCGCCTTTTCGCGAGCCTTCCGACGGCAGGTTCGCATCGCCGACACACCGGGGCCCGGGACGGCCCCCTAGAATCGACTGGAACAGATGGCAAAGAAGCGCGTCAACGAACTTGCTCGGACCTACGACATGCCCGCCAAGGAGGTCATGTCGAAGCTGCGTGCTGCAGGGATCGAGGTGAAGGCGGCCTCGTCGGCGATCGACGAGGACGACGCGAAGCGTGCCCTGACGGGGCAGCCGGTCAAGAAGGCGCCGGACAAGGCCAAGGAGAACGGCAAGAAGGCCGACGCCAAGCCCGTGCGCCGCACGACGCTGGCGCGCCAGGAAGCCGAGCGCGCGAAGGCCAAGGAAGAGAAGCAGGCCAACGGCCGCGACGCCCGCAGCGGTCCGTCGAAGGCTGCGTCCGGCCCCGGCGCCAAGCGCCCGACCCGTTCGTCGATCACCGGTGAGCGCGCCCCCGGCGCGCCCGGCGGCCGTCGTCGTGTCGTCATCGATTCGCAGGCGTCGCGCCGCGCACCGGGCGGAGGCCCGGGCGGCGGCGGCCCGAACCAGGGCCCGCCGCGCCGTCAGCGCCGCGGCCGTCGCCGTCGCGGCACGTACGACGAGACCGTGCAGCCGCTCGACACGGCGGCCCAGACCGCGCTGGACAGCCTCAAGGTCCAGTCCGGCTCGACGGTCAAGGACGTCTCCGAGTACTTCGGCGTCCCGGTGCCCGACATCATCAAGAAGCTCATGATGCTCGGCGAGATGGCGACGCTCACGCAGACGCTGTCCGACGAGACGATCGAGGTCCTCGCCGAGGAGTTCGA
>SYBY01000450.1 GCA_005788585.1 Actinomycetota bacterium
GGCCTCCGCGGCGCTGGCGCTCCTGCTGCTCGCCGTCTTCGACGCGGTGCAGCTCATCAACTACGACACGCTGTACACGGTCATCTGGGGCCGGGACCTGGCGCGCGGGGACCTGCCGGACCTCGAGGTCGCCCTCGCCCCGACCCCGCACCCGCTGCAGGAGCTGGCGTCGATGCCGCTCGTGCTGCTGTTCGGCGACGCGCCGGAGTTCGGCACCGCCGCGGCCTGGGTCGTCTCCGGTGGGGCCTACCTGCTGCTCGGCGTTCTGGGCGTGCTGGTCTTCGCGCTCGGCCGCGCCTGGTTCGGCTGGGCGGCGGGCGCGCTGGCGGCGCTCATCGTCCTCACGCGCGAACCGGTGCTCTCCTACGGGCTGCGCGCGTACGTCGACCTCCCCTACCTCTGCCTGCTGCTCGGCGCGCTGCTGGTGGAGACCAGGCGCCCGCGCGCCGGGTGGCCCGTGCTCGCGCTGCTGGCCCTGGCCGGGCTGCTGCGGCCCGAGGCGTGGCTGTTCAGCGGCGCGTACGTCCTGTGGCTGGCGTGGGGAGACGACGGGCTGCGCGGGGGCGCGCTGGTGCGGCTGGTGGTCCTCGCCGCGAGCGCCCCGGTGCTGTGGGCGCTCCACGACCTGCTGCTGACCGGCAACCCGCTGTGGTCGCTCACGGGGACGCGGGACAACGCCGCGGAACTGGGCCGCAAGACCGGGCTGCTGAACGTGCCGACGACGCTCCCGCGCCGCATTGGCGAGATCCTGCGCGAGCCGGTGCTGCTGGCTGCAGCGGGCGGGCTGGGCTTCGCGCTCTGGAAGCTGCGCGACCGCGCCCGGTTGGGCGTGGTCGCCGGGCTGCTCGGCCTGGCGGCGTTCACGGTGCTCGCGACGGCCGGACTGTCGATCCTCGTGCGCTACCTGCTGCCGGTGGCGACGATCGGCGCGCTCTTCGCGGGCGCGGGGGTCTTCGGGTGGATGCTGCTGGACCGCGACGACCCGGCGCGGCGGTGGTGGATCGGGTTCGCGGCGATGGTGGTGCTCGCGCTGGTGGCGTTCACGCCGAAGCAGGTCGACCGCCTGGACTCGCTGCAGCGGGCGCTGTCGACGCAGGAGGCGATCGTGGGGGATCTGGAGACGTTCTTCTCGGCGGACCCGCCGGGCGAGGTGTGTCCCGTGTACGTGGTGCCGAACCGGCGGCCCGTGCCTTATGTGGCGCTGTGGACGGGTGGGCAGCCGGGGGATGTGGAACTCGAGGAGGAGCCGGTCACCAGGGCAGAGGCCCTGACCCCAGGCGCAACGACCACGGGCGTGCTGTCCACCACCCTCGGGCCCGTGACGTCATTCGTGCCCCGCACCCGGGAGATCGCCGACGACTTCATCCTCGACGCACGCGACCGGAACCGGACACTCCCGGAGCCGATTCCGGGTGCCCCCGTGACGACGACCCGGTTCTGGACCGCAAGCGCCCTCTGCTGACCGGGGGTGAGCCGGATCCGCGCAGACCTAGTGCGCGAATCCGTCACACGTCCCCCCTACTGCGCCGTCCACCCCCCATCCGCAGCGATCGCCTGCCCCGTCACGAACGACGCCCGCTCCGAGGACAGCCACAACGTCACATCGGCCATCTCCTCCGGCCTGCCGAAGCGGTGCACCGGCTCGGCGTCCTCGAACGCGTGCTTGACCTCGGGGTCGGTCGTGACCCGCTGGACCATCGGCGTGTCGATCACCCCGGGGCACAGCGCGTTGATCCGGATGCCCTGCGTCGCGCACTCCAGCGCCGCGGACTTCGTCATGCCCACCACACCGTGCTTGCTCGCCACGTACGCGGGCAGGGCCGGGAAGCCCACGAGCCCTGCGATCGACGCGCAGTTGACGATCGCGCCCCCACCGCGGTCCAGCATCGCCGGGATCTCCGCGCGCATCGCGTAGAAGACCCCGGAGAGGTTGATGGCGATCGTGCGGTCCCAGGTCTCGAGCGTGCACTCCGTGACCGGGGCCATGGTTCCCTCGATACCTGCGTTGTTGAACGCGATATCCAGGCCGCCGTACTCGGTCACCGCACGCTGCACGAGCGCGTCGACCTCCTCGACCCGGGAGACATCGGTCCCCTGGAAGACCGCGGTGCCGCCGGCTGCGCCGATCGCACGCACCGTCTCCTCGCCGCCCGTGACATCGACGTCAGCGGCGACGACACTCGCGCCGGCTGCAGCGAACGCCAACGCCGTCGCACGACCGATCCCCGAGCTTGCGCCCGTGACGATCGCGACCTTTCCATCGAACTCGCCCATCGTGACCTCCGCAGTCGGGAAGATCACATCGGACCACGCTCGCCGACCCGTGTCATCCGCGAAGACCCGCGTATCGAGGGGCCGTAGAACCCCGCGACCGCGTCAGTCGTCGTCGTCCTCGCCGTCCTCGTCGCCTCCGCGGCCGCGTCCCCGTCCACGTCCGCTGTCGTCATCGGCGTCGTCGTCGCTGGCGGCGGGCGGAGTAGGCGCCGGTGCGGGTGCCGGTGCGGGTGCGGGTGCGGGCGTCGCGACGGGCGGCGGCGTCGTCTCCGCGCGGGGCGGCGGCGTCGTCTCCGTCGGGCGAGAGGTGGCGGTCCGGGCCGCCGTCGACGTGGTCCGCGGCGACGTCGTCGTCGGCACCAGCTCGCTGCCGGCGCTGAGCGGCTCGGAGTCCAGGCCGATGCGCTGGGAGGTGACGCTCGTCGCCGCCATGGTGATCGCGACCGCCAGCGCCACCCCCGCGACGCCCAGGGCGACCCAGCCGATGATGGCTCGCGCGCGCATGACCGTCAGTCTCCCGCTCCGTCGGGGAGGACGAGCCGCGCGAGCGCGCCGCCGCCCGGCGCGTCGGCGAGGGTGACGTCGCCGCCCCAGCGACGCGCCAGTTCACGGGCGATGGGCAGGCCGAGTCCCGTGCCGCCCGGGCCCTGCCGTCCGGCGCTGCCGCGGTGAAAGCGCTCGAAGACCGCCTCGTGCTCACCGGGCGCGAGGCCGGGTCCCTCGTCGCGCACGGTGATCTCTCCCGGGGCCGCCGTCACGGTGACCGTCGTCGACGCCGGCGCGTAGTGCAGGGCGTTCTCCACGAGCGCGTCGAGCACCCGGTCCAGGTCGGCGCGCGAGGCCCGGACGGGGCCCGCGTGACCGGCGGCGACCACCTGCTGGTCGCGCACGGCCGCCTCGCCCGCCCAGCGCTCCGCAGCCCGGCGCGCGGCGTCCCCGAGCGGCACCGATTCGCCCGGCACGTCGCGTTCGCCGGCGCGGCTGAGCTCCAGCAGCTCAGAGACCATGACCGCCAGCCGGTCGACCTCGGCGAGCGCCGCGTCGACATCGGCGCGGACGCCGGGATCGGGGCTCTCGGCCTGCACCTCCTCCAGGCGCAGCCGCAGCCCGGTCAGCGGGGTGCGCAGCTGGTGCGACGCGTCGGCGACGAACTCGCGCTGGGAGGCGACCAGCCGCTGCACCCGGTCGGTCATGTCGTTGAACGTCCGGGCGAGCGTGCGCTGTTCGGCCGAGCCCTCGACCGGCGCACGGGCTCCGAGGTCACCGTCGGCGACCCGGCGCGCCGTCGCCTCCAGCCGCACGACCGGGCGGGCGATCTGCCGGGCGATCAGCGCACCCGCACCGAGCCCGAGCAGCAGGACGAGCACCCCGACCCCGGCCAGCCCGACCCACGCGCGCCGCACCGCGCGGTCGACCGCCGCCATGCTCTGGGTGATCCGCACGGCGCCGACGGTCGCGCCCTCCTCGACGACCGGCACGGCAGTTGCCAGCAGCGTCTGGTCGAGGGTGTTCGATCGCCGTTCGCGCTGATCGGCGTCACCGTTCAGCGCACGCACGATCTCGGGCCGGTCGTCGTACGGCGCGCCCCGCACCGCGCCGCCCGAGTCTGCAAGCAGCCGCCCGCGCGCGTTGACCACGATGACCCGCCCGCGGACCGAGCGCGCGGCGCTCGCGACCAGCGCGTCCAGCGCGACGCGGTCGGGCGGATCGACCAGCTCAGAGGCCGAGGCCGCGACGACGTCGGCCTGCCCGCGCGCCTGCGAGCGGATCTCGGCGTCCACGCGATCGGCGGTGCTCACCGCGAGCGGCACCATGAGCGCGACGATCGCCAGCACCAGCACGTAGGCCAGCGCGAGCAGGAGGCGGGTTCTCAGGCCGACGGTTCCAGCTCCTCGGGCGTCGCGAAGCGGAAGCCGACGCCGCGGACCGTGTGGATGAACCGCGGCGCGGCCGGGTCGTCGCCGAGCTTGCGGCGCAGCCAGCCGACGTGGACGTCCAGCGTCTTCGTGGACCCGAACCAGTTCTCGTCCCACACCCGCGCCATGAGGTCCTCACGGGTGACGACCGTCCCAGCGTGGCGCATGAGGTCGACGAGCAGGTCGAACTCCTTGCGCGACAGTTCGAGCTCGTCATCGCCGAGCTGCGCGCGACGTGCCGCGGGGTCGATCGCGACCGGCCCGATCGTCAGCGGCTCCGAGCCGGTGGCGGCCGTCCCGCGGCCCGTGCGGCGCAGGACCGCGCGGATGCGCGCGACGACCTCGGCCCCGGAGAACGGCTTGACGACGTAGTCGTCGGCTCCCAGCTCGAGCCCGACGATCCGGTCGATCTCGGTCCCGCGCGCGGTGACCATGATCACAGGGACGTCCGAGCGGCTGCGCAGCTCGCGGCAGACGTCCCGCCCGTCACCGTCGGGCAGCGCGAGGTCGAGCAGCACGAGGTCCGGCGCCACCCGCTCGAACGCGTCGAGCGCCTCGGCGGCCGTCCCCGCGACCGTGGGGACGAACCCCTCGCGGGCGAGCACGCGGGCGAACGGCTCGGCGATCGAGACCTCGTCCTCGACGAGCAGGATGCGGGGTCCCTGGCCGGTCACTGAGGCGAGCGTACCCCTGCCGCGCGGCGGTCCGCGCAGGCTTTGCCAAGGCTTTACCCGCGCTTGCCGGGCGCTTGCGCGACCGGTCGTCACGGTGCGTCGCAGCATGCAGCCGACCTTCAGGAGCACACCATGCAGCTGACCACCAGGATGCTCGCCGCCGGCGGGACCGTCGCCGGACTCGGCGCGCTCGCCGCAGTCGCCATGGCCGCCGGTGGCGACCCCGCCACGGAGACGCAGACGATCACGCCCGTCGCCGCGACGCCGCAGGTCCGCACGGAGGTCGTCCGCACCACGGTCCACGTGACGAAGCGCGAGCGCCCCAAAACGGCGGCGCCCGCGGCCTCGTCCGCCGCCCCCGCCGCCCCCGCGCCGGCCGTCCAGCGCGCCGCGGCACCGACCCCCGCGCCCGCCGCGGTCGTGCCGGTCGCTCAGCGCGCTCGCGTGGACGACGACGGTGACGACGACCGCGGCGGCGAGCGCGAGGACGACGACCGGTACGAGGCCGACGACGACCAAGGCGACGACGACCAGTACGAGCGCGAGGACGACAGCGACGGCGACGAGTACGAGGGCGACGATGACTGACCCCGCCCCCAAGCGCCGCCCCGTTCGTCCCATCGGTGCCCTCCCGGTGTGGACCGCCGCCCTGGGTGCCTTCTGCGTCGCGCTGGCCGCGCTCGCCGTCCAGGTGCGGGCCGGCGACGATCCCGCGCTCGGCGCCGCCAAGCCCGCCGCCGCACAGGTCGCGGCGGCAAGACCCGAGGTCGTGGTCCGCCGCATCGAGCACAAGCGCGTGGTGACGCACGTCGTCCCCGCCGCCGAGCCGGCCGCTCCCGCTGCCACACCGACCGCAGCGCCGGCCCAGGCGGCCGCCCC
>SYBY01000451.1 GCA_005788585.1 Actinomycetota bacterium
CTCGAGGACCGCGTCTACGCGCTGTCCTCCGCCCTGCCCGAGGGCACCGAGGACTTCGACGCCCGCCGCCTGTGGGAGATGCTCCACGCGCTGCGACGCGCCACCGACGCCGGGACCGACGACGACCTCGAACTCGCGGCCCTCATGCTCGGCGACGTGGCGCGGCGGCTCGGGCGGCGGCTCCTGCACGACGAGCTCGACGACCCACGGGCGGCCGCCGACTACGTCCTGCGCACGCTCGCCCCGGTCCCGGCGACCGACCTCGCGCGGCTGCTCGGCGTCTCGACGAAGACCGTCGGCGCGTGGCGCGCCGGCCGGCCGGTGACCCGGAACACCGAACGCGTCGTCCTCGTCGCCCACGTCATCACGTACCTGCGCTCCTCGCTGACCGCCGCGGGCCTCGTCCAGTGGTTCGCCGCGCCGCGCCACCAGCTCGGCGGCCGCATGCCGCTGGAGGTCCTCGGCGCCGACCTCGCCCCCGCCCGCGAGGCGCTGATCTCGCTCGCCCGCGGTGCCCGTGGCCAGCTGGCGGACTGAACCCGAGCGTGTGACGGGGTCGTGGTGGGCGTTCCGGCAGGTCGCCCCCGACTGGCCGCCGTTCTACCACGCCGCCGGCGAGCCGCTGCCCAGCCAGCGCTCGGGTCGCTGGCACCGCCAGGGCCAGGGCTACGCGCAGTACCTGGCACTCGAACCGCTGGGCGCGTGGGCCGAGCTCGTCCGCTACGAGAACGTGCGCACCGCCGAGCGCGCGGCGGAGTACCGGCGACTCCTGTGGCTCGCCTACGTCACCGAAACCGACATCGCCGACCTCTCGACGTTCGACCGCTGGGCGGCCTGCGAGCTGGACCCGGCCGCCGCCGTCGGCGAGCACGCCGTCTGCCAGGACCTCGCCGACGACCTGCGCGAGGCCGGCTTCCGCGGGGTGCTGGCCCCGAGCGCCGCGCTGAGCGGCGCGACGAACCTCACGCTGTTCGGCGCGCGGTACGAGAAGGTGCTGCTCCACGGGCTGGCGGCGTGGCCCAACCCCCGGCCCGAGCTGCGGGTGGCGTGCACGCTGGCCGCCCAAGGGGGTCCCCCGCTGCCGCTGCTCACCGCGACGGTCCATGCCGATGTCGAGCACGAGGGCCTCGTGCGCTGGAGGACGGAAGAGTGAAGATCGAAGTCTGGGCCGACGTGGTGTGCCCGTGGTGCTGGATCGGCGAGGCACGGCTGGTCCGCGCCGTGGCCGCGGCCGGCGTGGAGGACCGGGTGCAGATCGAGATCCGGGCCTTTCGCCTGGACCCCGATCCCGACCCGCCGCGGGTCCCGACCGTCGAGCGACTGCAGCGCAAGTACGGCTGGACGGAGGCCGACACGCTGGAGCGCATGGCGCACATCAGCGAACTCGGCGCCGAGCTCGACCTGCCGCTGCACCCCGAGCGGGCGATCAGCGCGCCGTCGACCGACGCGCTGCGCCTGGTGCTCGCGGCCCAGCCCGCGCAGATGGACTTCGTGGTGATGACCGCGATGCACCGCGCGCACTTCACCGACGGCCTGGACATCGGCGATCACGACGTCCTGCGCACCGCGGCGACCTCGGCGGGCCTGGACGACGCCCTCATCACCGAGGTCCTGGGCTCCGACCGTCACGCAGACGACATCGAGGCCGACGAGCAACAGGCGCGGGCGTTCGGGGTCAGCGGCGTGCCGTTCACCGTCTTCGACCGCCGGCTGGCGGTCAGCGGGGCCCAGCCGCAGGAGGTGTTCGACGACGCGCTGCGGCAGGCGCTCGGCGGATGACTCTGCCGCGAGCGCGGTGCGCGCCGCACAGGACGATGGCCGAGTACGCGCCGAACGCCGCGACGAGCAGCAAGGCCGCCCCGGTCTCCATCCGGGCGACGGCGAGGAGCAGCGCTGCGATCACCGCGACGAACCCCGTGAGCACCACCAGTTGGCGACCCGACATCACGCATCGCTCTACCCGCCGGTGTGGCAACGCAACCGCGCCGGGGTGAGAGACTCCCGATCGGTCAGCTCAGCGACAAGGGAGACGAGGGACATGTGCCGATGGCTCGGCTACTTCGGGCAGGCGATCAGGCCCGAGGAGCTGCTGTACCTCACCGAGCACTCGCTCATCGTCCAGAGCCAGCGCTCGGAGCAGATGGCGCACCCGCTCAACGGCGACGGTTTCGGCCTCGGCTGGTACGGCCAGCGCGACGAGCCCGGCGTCTACCGCAGCCCCTCCCCGGCCTGGAGCGACCGCAACCTGCGCGAGATCGCCGGCCAGGTCGAGTCGCCGCTGTTCCTGGCGCACGTGCGCGCGTCGACGGGGACGCCGTCGCAGCAGACCAACTGCCATCCGTTCCGCCTGGGGCGCTGGATCTTCGTGCACAACGGGTTCATCAACGAGTACCACCGCGTCCGCCGCGAGCTGCTGCTCGCCGTCGACGCCGACCTGTTCGACAACATCGAGGGGACGACGGACTCCGAGCTGATCTTCCACCTCGCCCTGACGTTCGGGCTGCGCGATGACCCGATCGGCGGGCTGGAGCGCATGGCGGGCTTCATCGAGCAGACGTGCGAGCGCCACGGCATCGACATCCCGCTGCAGATGAGCGCCGGGGTCAGCGACGGCGAGCGGCTGTGGGCCGTGCGCTACGCGTCGGGCCCGGAGGTCAACACGCTGTACGTCTCCGCCGAGCCCCGGACCGTGCGCGAGCTCTATCCCGACCGCCCGCGCCTCCAGCAGTTCTCCGACGAGACGCGGATCGTCGTCTCCGAGCCGCTGGTCGACCTGCCCGGCGCGTGGCACGAACTCGATCCGGGCACCGCGCTGGTGGTCCAGGACGGCGAGGACGAGATGCGGCCGTTCGTCCCGCAGGTGCCTGTCGGGGTGTAGCGCGGTACGTTGGGTCCGCATGGACGCGCGACGGGCCCTCGAGCAGACGGACCGGGCGGACCTGCTCATCGCCGGGCTGCTGCCCGTGATGCTTGCGGGCGTCGCGCTGCTGGCGCGCCGCAAGCAGCAGGCCGCGCGTGAGATGGCCAGCGCGCTGGCGGTCGCCGAGGACCGTGCCGCCGCCGCGGTGGCGGACCACGTCACGCGCACGCGCCTGCAGCTCGCGGGCAACATGGAGGACGAGGTGCGCGCGCGGATGGCGCGCCTGACGGGCCTGCGGCTGGAGGCCGAGCAGGCGATCGCGCGGCGGGACACCGCCTCGGGCATGCAGGCGCTCGAGACGGCGGGCGTGGCGTGCGACGACGCGCTGGCCGCGCTGCGCCGGTTCCTTCTCGCGCTGCCCGGCGAGAACGCGGCGGTGACCACGCCGCCGCCGGAGGGCGCCCTGGCCGCTGCCCTGGC
>SYBY01000452.1 GCA_005788585.1 Actinomycetota bacterium
CAACTATATCAGGTGATTGCCGGTGCAATCACAACCGACTACACTCGGATGCAGCATGGCAACTGCTGCACGACCTGCCCAGGATGAGGCGCTTTCGGACCTTGAGCTTGGCGCGTGGCGCGGCATGCTCCGCGTCCACGCGCAGTTGACCAAGGCGCTGGACGCGAACCTCGAGGCCGTCCACGGCCTCCCGCTCTCGCACTACGACGTGCTCGTGCAGGTGTCCAACGCGCCGGACCAGCGGATGCGCATGTGCGAGCTCGCCGACGGCGTGCTGCTCAGCCGCAGCGGCCTGACCCGCCTGGTCGACCGCATGGCCAAGGACGGGCTGCTCGAGCGGTGCGCCTGCGAGGACGATGCGCGCGGATCCTTCGCGTGCCTCACGCCGGCCGGCAAGGCCCGCCTGGACGAGGCGCGGCCGACGCATCTCTCCGCGGTCCGGGAGCTGTTCCTCCAGGCGTTCACGGACGACGAGCTCACGCAGCTCGCCGGCCTCTGGCAGCGCGTGCTGCCTTCGCCCGCTGCGGCGGGCGACTGCGGCTGCGACAGCTGATCCCTCGCCGTCGCACGCTGCTGTAGCTGCACGGCGCGGCGCGATGCCGCGTGCCATAGATCTATTGTCCGCAGACTGAGATTTGCTACAGTCGTGAGCACGACAAACCTTCCACGTCCCTAGGAGGTTCACACCATGGCCATCGTCCAGTGGGAGCCGAGCCGCGAGCTCACGTCGCTCCAGTCCGAGGTCAACCGGCTGTTCAGCACGTTCTTCGAGCCGAGCGCCCCGCGCAGCGCCACCGGGCCGGTCGCGCGCCGGTGGAGCCCGGCGCTCGATGTCATCGAGCGCGACGAGCAGTACGTCCTGCGCGCTGACGTCCCCGGCGTCCGCGAGGAGGACATCTCCGTCGAGCTCGACGGCAGCGTGCTCACGATCTCCGGTCGCCGCGAGGCCGAGCACGACGAGCAGCGCGCCGGCTACCACCGCGTCGAGCGCGTGGCCGGCGAGTTCTCCCGGTCGCTGACGCTGCCCGAGGGCATCGACGCCGACCGGATCGAGGCGTCCTACGACCGCGGCGTCCTCGAGGTCCGCGTCCCGAAGCCCGAGCAGGCCAAGCCCCGCAAGGTCGAGATCTCGGTCGGGCAGCGCCCGGCCGACATCGAGGGCTGATCCCCCGCAGCCTGGCCGAACGGCAGATCCACGTCCCTAGGGCGACAGGTATCTGCCGTTCGGCGCGGCGGGGGCGCTGGTAGCGTGGCGCGCCCTGTGAGCGCGCTCGAGATCCTGCACCGCGACCCGACCTCCCGCGCCCGCGCGGGCGTCCTGCACACCGCCCACGGCGACGTGCGCACGCCGGGCTTCGTCCCCCTCGCCACGAAGGCGACGGTCAAGGGGCTCGAGCCGCGCGACGTCAAGGCCCTGGGCTTCGACATCGTCCTCGGCAACACGTTCCACCTCTTCCTCGCGCCCGGCCACGAGCTCATCAGGCACTTCGGCGGCCTCCACGAGTTCATGCGCTGGGACGGCGCGATCGTCACAGACTCCGGCGGCTTCCAGGTCTTCTCCATGGGGCACGGCACGGTCGCCGACGAGATCAAGGGCCGCGCGCCGAGCGGGACGCAGCGCTCCGGGCGCATCCTCGAGATCGCCGAGGAGGGCGTGCGGTTCCGCTCCTACATCGACGGCTCCGAGAAGTTCATGGGCCCGGAGACCTCCATGGAGATCCAGGCCGCGCTCGGCAGCGACCTCGCGCTCGTCTTCGACGAGTGCACGCCGTTCCACGCGACGAAGGACTACACGGCGCGGTCGACTGAGCGCACCCACCGCTGGCTCGACCGCTGCCTGGCCTGGCACGGCGAGCACGCGCCGGAGCACCAGATGCTCTACGGGATCATCCAGGGCGGCGTCTACGAGGACCTGCGCACGGAGTCCGGCGAGGAGGTCGCGTCGCGCCCGGTCGACGGCATCGCGATCGGCGGGTCGCTCGGCGAGCACAAGGAGCAGATGTACGAGGTCGTGGGGTGGAACACCGCGACGCTCGGTGAGGACCCGCGGCCGCGGCACCTGCTCGGCATCGGCGACGTCGACGACCTCATCCGCGGCGTCGAGCTCGGCATCGACACGTTCGACTGCGCGATGCCGACGCGGCTGGGCCGTCACGGCGTCGCCGTCGTGCCCGACCCGGAGAAGCGCTGGCGCCTGGACATCACCGGCAAGCGCCACGAGAAGTCCGAGGAGCCGCTCATGGAGGGGTGCCCGTGCCCGGTGTGCGAGGCCGGCATGACCCGCGGCTACCTGCGGTACCTGGTCCGGCACAAGGAGATCTCCGGCCTGCGGATGGTCACGCTGCACAACCTCGCCTACGTGGCACGGCTCATGGCCGACCTCCGCGACGCGGTGCTGACGGACACGCTCGCGGAGCGGGCCAAGGCGCTGCGCGACGGGGCACCGCCCCGCACCGGCCTGCTCTGACATTTGGGACGGCTGGTACGGTTAGTAGCTGATCCGTACCACCGAGCGGACGGAGGCGTCCATGCTCACGCCGGTCAAGCAGCGCATCGTCGACGAACACACCTCGATCACGGGGGCGCACGACGACCCCGCGGTCTACGGCGGGCCACCCGGCGACCCGGGGCTGCTGGGACCGGACAGCATCTCCTGGCGCATCCACGCCGACGTCGCGGCGATGAGCATCGCCGGAGCGGCCGCGATTACCATGGAGCTGCTGCACCCCGCCGTCATGGCCGGCGTGCACGAACGTTCCACGTACCGCGAGCAGCCGTTCAAGAGAGCCCGCGCCACCGCGGGCTACGTCGTGCAGACCACGTTCGGCAGCACCGAGGCGGCGCACGACGTCATCGGTCGCGTCCGGCGGATGCACGAGCGCATCTCCGGCACGCTGCCTGACGGCCGCGCTTACCGGGCGACGGATCCCGACCTCCTCGCCTGGGTGCACACCTGCATCCCCTGGGCGATCATGCTCGCCTACGACCGCTACACCCGCCCGCTGAGCATCGCGGAGCGTGACCAGTACCTCGCCGAACAGGCGATCATCGGCCGTCTGGGCGGCGCCGGCGACCTTCCCGAGACGTACGCCGATCTCCTGGACTACGTCGAGGCGATGCGGCCCCAGCTGGTCGTGAGTGAGCAGACGCGGACCTTCTTCTCGTTCCTCCTGACCGCGCCGTTCGGCCCGACGCTCCCCGAGCCGGTGGCGTACCGGCTGAAGCGCCTGAACCTCCAGGCGTCGCTGTCGATCATGCCGCCGTGGGTCGCCGACCTCACCGGGTACGACCACCCCGAGCCCGCCCAGCGGCTGCTGATCGACCCGCTGCTGCACCTCAACGCGCGCACGGTCCGCTGGGCGTTCGGCACGCCGCCGTACGCGGCGATGGCGGCGCAGCGGATGGCCGGCGAGACGGTGCCCGCCCGCGGTGCCAGGCGCACGGCGCTGGCATGACCACGACCCCCGAACTCGCCGGGCTGCTGCAGCGCGCCGTCACCGAGGCGGCACACGACGACGGCGCCGAGGATCGCACCCGCACGCGCATCCTCGATGCCGCGCTCGACGAGGGCGCCTCGGTGGGCGTCGGTCGCATGACCATGGAGGACGTGGTGCGCCGCAGCGGCCTGGGGCGCATGACGGTCTACCGGCGCTTCGCGCGCCGCGACGACCTGGTCGAGGCGCTCGTGGTCCGCGAGGTGCAGCGGTTCCTGCGGACGGTCGCCGAGGGACTCGCGGCGGGGGAGACCCAGGAGGATCGCGTCGCCGCCGCCTTCGTCGCGTCGATGCGCTTCGTGCGCAGCCACCCGCTGCTGCGGCGGGTCGCGGCGTCCGAGCCGGGGTCGGTCCTGGAGACCGCGGCCGCCAAGGACCGGCTCGTCCTGCGGATGGGCACCGACTTCATCGCCGCGCAGCTGCAGCTCGCGCGGCCTGATGACAGCGAACGTGCGCTGCGGCGCACCGCCGACCTCGTGGCACGCCTGTACCTCACGTTCCTGGCGATGCCGCCGGAGGACCCTGACCCGCGCGACGACGCGGCGCTCGACGCCTACGCGCGCGAGGTGCTGATGCCGCTGCTGCTCGTCTGAGCGTCGGCCGGCTCGGGCGGGGCCATCGGGGCCTCGTCGGCCAGCCGCACCGCCTCGGCGATCGCCGGATCGGCGCCGGTGCGCGCGAACGTGAACTCGAACAGCCCGCGGCCCAGCAGCGCTGGGCGCACCCACCACGGCGCGACGACGGTCTGCGCGCGCCGCTCGACGCCGCGCTCGATCGCCTTCGCGGCCTGGCTGACCGGGACGGGCTTGAACAGCTTGCCCGGCTGATTGGCCTGCATCTTCTGGGTCGCGGCGTGCGAGAAGCCGGTGCGCACGAGGTCGGTGTCGATGAAGCCGAAGTACGCGACGCCCGCCCGGGTGCCGGTGTGCGCGATCTCCTGCTGCATGGCCCGGGTGAGGTTCTCGGCCGCCGCCTTCGTGGCGGTGTACGGGCCCATGAGCGGCGCGGGACCGGGCGCCGACAGCGACGCGATCGTCAGCAGGTAGCCCTGGCGCTCGATCACCGCGGGCATGGTGGCCCGCAGGGTGTTCCAGACGCCGATCAGATTCACGGCGACGGTGCGCTCGAAGGCCTCGTCGGGCAGTGTCCGGACCGTGCCGACCGGCGAGATGCCAGCGTTCGCGATGGCGACGTCGATGCCGCCGAAGCGCGACACGGCACTGTCGACGGCGGCGCGGAGTGCGTCACGGTCGGTGACATCGGCGTGAAACCACGCGGCGTCGCCGCCGAGTGCGGCGGTCTCCTTCTGGAGCAGCTCGGGCTCGAGCCCCACCAGCGCCATCGTCGCGCCGCGGGCCGACAGGCGCTTCGCGGCGGCCAGCCCAATCCCGCGGGCGGCGCCGGTGATGAGGATGACCTTGCCGCGCAGGTCGTAGCTCGCTCGTGCCATGACGAGTGACCCTACCGCGGCGTCAGCGCGTGTTGTCGTCGACGAGCTGCTGCATCTGCGACACGATCTCCTGGGTGGTGTTCCCGGTGATCTCGCGCGTCTGCACCGGCTGCTCGGAACTGCTGAGCGCGAGCCAGCCCGCGACGGCCAGGATCGCGACGATGGCGGCGGCGGCGATCCACCGGCCGGGACGGCGCCGGCGCGTCGAGGCCTGGGTGACCTCCGGCGGCCGGCCGGCGGCCGGTTCGGCGGCGCGCGGCTCGATGCGGCGCACCGGCGGCGCGGGGGTCGCCACGCGGGTCTGCTCGGTCGAGGCCAGCACGCGCGTCTGGTCGGTGACGCCCTGGACCCGCCCACCCGACGCACCCGCGTGCAGCGCGAGGCGCATCTCCTCGGCGGTGGCGTACCGATCCTCGGCGCGCAGCGCGAGTGCCCGTTCGATCACGGTCGCGAGGCCGGCCGGGATGCTGCGGTCCATGGCGTCCAGACGCGCGGGCGGCTGGTTCTGCTGGAGCATGACGAGCTCGGGCAGCGACGTGGCCTCGTACGGCAGCCTGCCGGCGAGCAGCTGGTAGGCGACGACCCCGAGGCCGTAGATGTCCGAACGCGGCGTGGCCGGCTCACCATGCGCCTGCTCGGGTGCGAGGTACGCGGCGGTGCCGAGCACCGAGCCGACCTGGGTGATCTGGGAGCTGCCCATCGCCTTCGCGATGCCGAAGTCGGCGAGCTTCACGGTGCCCTCGTCGGCGCGCAGGATGTTCCCGGGCTTGACGTCGCGGTGCACCACGCCGTTGCGGTGCGCGTAGTGCAGCGCCCGGCACGCGCCGTCGGTCAGGTGCAGGACGTCGTCGAGCGGCAGGCGGCCCTCGTCACGCAGCAGCTCCGCGCACGAGCGGCCCTTGACGTACTCCATGACGATGAAGTGCCGGCCCGAGGCCTCGTCGAAGCCGAAGTCGAAGACCTGGACGATGTTGGGATGCACGAGCCGCGCCGCCGCGAGCGCCTCGCGGCGGAACCGCGAGACGAACTGCGGGTCGTCGGCGAGGTGCTCGGCGAGCAGCTTGACCGCGACGTCGCGTTCGAGCCGCCGGTCGAACGCCAGCTGCACCGTGGACATGCCGCCGGTGCCGACGCGTGCGCCGAGCTCATAGCGGTTGGCGATGACCAGGCCGCTCACGGGACGATCTCCACGCCGTTGCCGTTGCCGTTGCCGTTGCCGGTCCCGACGCCCGCGCCACCGGGATTCGGGTCCTGGCCCGGCGGGGTGACGCCGCCCGGATTGGTGGGGGCCGGGGTGGGGACGGACGGTGTTGTCGGCACCGTGGGCGTCGTCTCCGGGGTGGTCGTCGGGGTCGTCTCAGGCGTCGTGGTCGGCGTGGTCTCGGGGACCGTCTCGACGGTGGTCGTCGTCTCGGTGGTCTCGGTCGTCTCGGTGGTGGTGGTGTCCGCGTTGCAGTCCTCGACGCTCTGCCCGCGCAGGCGGTCCAGGCCCTCCGTGAGGTTGCTCACCAGCGCGGGATCGACGCTCGACGGCAGGTTGTCGATGCCCTCCTGGACCTGCCGCAGCTGGCCGTTGAGCTCGTCGCAGTCGCCGCGCTCGACGAACTCCTGGATGTCCCCGATCTCCTCGTTGAGGCTCGCGGCATCCGATGCCGGAATGCCGTCCTTCGTCCCCCCGCAGGCCACGAGGGCAGAGGCGGCGAGGCCGAGCGCGAAGGCGCAGCAGAGCAGCAGCAGGGGACGGCGCACGCTCACTGACCGTACTGGAGGCGCTCGGCGAGGGATGAAGGGAGCCCTGCGTGGAGGATCGCGGCGCCCGCGCCCTCGATGTCGTAGGTCGTCCGGCGCCATTGGGCGGTCCAGGCCGACGTGTCGAGCAGCAGCCAGGCCGCCCGGGGATCACCGTCGCGCGGCTGCCCCACGGACCCGGGATTCAGCAGCCACTGGCCGCTGCCGATGCCGGTCAGCGCCCCGCCCGCGCGAGTCTGCCCGTCGACGCCCTGACCCGGCTCGCGGGAGAACGACAGCGCGACGTGCGTGTGCCCGATGAGCGCGACGCGCTGCTCCTGCACGTCGAGGCAGCGCTCGGCCAGCAGCGAGCTGAGCACGTACTCCCAGATCGGGTCTCGCGGGCTGGCGTGGAACAGGCCGATGTCCTCCTCGAGCCCGTCCGGGGTCAGGCGGCGCAGGAACTCGAGGTTGTCGAGGTCCATCTCGTCCTGGGTCCAGCGGGCGGCGATGGCGGCGTTGCGGGAGAAGTCGTCCATGGGCATCGTGCCGGTGACCACGAGGTCGTGGTTGCCCGCCAGGCAGATCGCGCAGTGCTCACGCGCCAGGCGCACGCAGGCGTTGGGATCGGCGCCGTAGCCGACGAGATCGCCGAGACACCACGCTTCGTCGACGCCCTCGGCGTGGGCGTCGGCCAGCACCGCCTCGAAGGCGTGCCGGTTGCCGTGGATGTCGGACAGGACCGCGATGCGCATGTGCGACAGTGCGTGGGGTGCTCGGGGAACGTCTGCGCCTGCCCGCCGCGGTCCTCGCGGCCGTGCTCGTCGCAGAGCTGGC
>SYBY01000453.1 GCA_005788585.1 Actinomycetota bacterium
GCCCAGCGACTACGGCCTGAACATCGTCGCCGACAGCATCCCGCAGCGGATCGACGGCGTGCCGCTGCTGCTGCGCCAGATCAAGCTGACGATCGACCGCACCGCGGGCAACACGGCGGTGCCGTTCATGATCAACAGCTCAAGCTGCGCGGCGAAGTCCATCACCGCGACGCTGGCCAGCGACCAGTCCTCCAGCGCATCGCCCAGCGCCACGTACACCCCCAGCGGCTGCACGCAGATCGGCTTCACGCCGAGCGTCTCGGTCAATCCGGCCGCGTCGCTGAGCCCGGCGGTCAACGCGACGGCGGACACCGCGTCGGCGATGAGCCTCGGCGTGACGATCCCGTCCGGGCACTCCGCCGTGAAGGACCTGACGCTGAACCTGCCGCAGGGCGTCGAGCTCAACCCGTACTCGGCGACATCGCTGCAGTACTGCTCGGCCGGGCAGTTCAATGTCGGCTCGACCGCCCCTGACACCTGCCCGACGGCCTCGCGGATCGCGACGGTCAGCATCGCCACGCCGTCCGTCGGCACGCTCACCGGCTACGCGTACTTCGGCGCTCCTGCCAACAGCAGCCAGGTCCTGCGGATGTTCGTCATGGCGCAGGCCGGCAGCGGCGCCGACGCCATCCGCATCAAGTTCGCGGGCGACGTCGACCTGGCCGCGACCACCGGCCGGCTGACCGCCCGCTTCACCAGCCTGCCCGCCATCCAGTTCACGCAGATGACGATGAGCTTCACCGGCGGCAGCGGCGCGGTCCTCCGCACGCCCCACAACTGCGGCGCCTCGAGCCTCACGACGACGCTCGCCGCTCACGCGGGCATGGCGAACAAGACGCCGAGCACCGCGCTGAACGTCACGGGACCGAACTGCAACCCCGGGCGCTTCACGCCGACGATCTCGACGAGCGTCTCGTCGCAGGCCGCCGCCGCCTCCACGAACCTCACGACGTCGATCACCCGCCCCAACGGGGACGCGCGGCTGGCCAAGGTCAAGGTCGTCATGCCTCCCGGCCTGCTCGGCAACCTCACGATCGCCGACCAATGCCCGCTGGCGACCGCCGCGGCCGGCGCGTGCGGCGCGTCGAGCGAGGTCGGCACGGTCTCCACCGAGACCGGTGACAGCGGCGCGACCGTCCCGCTCAGCGGAAAGGCCTACCTCACCGCGCCGCCCACCGGCGCCGTCGCCGGCCTGGCGCTCGTGGTCGACGCCCAGGTCGGCCCCGTCGACCTCGGCAAGGCCGTGGTCCAGCTGAAGATCGTGATGCGCCCCGACGACGCCGGGCTCACCATCGAGGGCGACGTCCCGGTCTACCTCAAGGGCGTCCCGCTCCTGCTCCGCCAGATCACGATGCAGATCAACAAGGCCGGGTTCCTGACCAACCGCTCCCTGTGTGACGCCACGTCGATCTCGACCACGCTCACCAGCGACCAGAGCTCGACCGCCGGCGCGAGCACGCCGTACCAGGCGACCGGCTGCGCGTCGCTGAGCTTCACCCCGACGCTGAGCGTCACGGCCTCCCCCGCCGCGTCGGACACGGCGGCCGCGATGAGCCTCGCCGTGAACCTCCCGGCGAGCGGGCAGGCCCAGGTCAAGGACGTGACCGTGCGACTGCCCGAGGGCGTCGAGATCAACCCGGGCGCCGGCGACGGCCTCGCCGGGTGCTCGCCCGCACAGTTCGCCGCGGATTCCTCGCTGCCCGCCGGGTGCCCCGCGTCCTCGCAGATCGGCACCGCCACCGTGAACTCGCCGCTCATCGGCGTCCTCACCGGCAGCGTGTTCTTCGGGGAGCGCAACCCCGCCGTGCCCAACCAGCTCATGCGCATGTTCGTCGTCGCCCAGCAGGGCGCCGGCGATGGGGTCCGGATCAAGCTGGTCGGCGACGTCGACGTCAACCCGTCGACGGGTCAGATCACGACGACCTTCTCCCACCTGCCGCAGACGCCGTTCTCGCAGTTCAAGCTCGACCTGTCGGGCGGCGAGCGCGCGGTGCTCAGCACGCCGCGGTCCTGCGGGACCTTCGCCGCGAACAGCAGCCTGACGCCGTACGGCGGGGGCGGCGGGGTCGCGCCGAGCGCGAACCTCTCGGTCGGCGCGGGCTGCCACGACCCCGGTCGCTTCCAGCCGAGCGTCGCGCTGGACAACAGCCCGACCCAGGCCGCTGCCGACACCACGCTGACGACCGTCATCTCGCGTCCCGACGGGGACGCCCGGCTCTCGCGCGTCGCGGTCTCGCTGCCCGACGGCCTGCTCGGCCGGCTGGACGCGGTGCCGCGCTGCGCGCTCGGCGCCGCCCGCGCGGGTGACTGCCCGCCGGCGTCGCGTGTCGGCTCGGCGACCACCGTGAGCGGCAGCGGCGCCAGCACCATCGCGCTGCCCGGCGACGTCTACTTCACCGAGGGCTACGACGGCGCGATCGCGGGCCTGGCGGTCGTCGTCGCCGCCAAAGCCGGACCGATCGACCTCGGCCGCGCGGTCGTGATGATGAAGGTCAGCGTGCGCGGCAACGCCAGCGGCATCGACATCGCCTCCGACGCGCTGCCGACCCGCCTGCAGGGCGTCCCGCTCACGCTGCAGAGCATCGCCCTGCGGATCGACCGCGGCGGGTTCCTCTTCAACGGCTCGAGCTGCGGGACGGCCGGCGCCAGCGCCGCGTTCTCGTCCGACCTCGGGACGACCGCCACCGCCGGCTCCGCGCTGGCGACCACGGGCTGCGCGAACGTCCCCTTCACCCCGTCGATGGCCATCGACCTGACCGGCGGCGTGAAGAAGGACAGCAAGCCGGCGGTCAAGGCGAAGCTCACCGTGCCCGCCGGCCACGCCAACGTGCGCAAGGTCACGCTGACGATGCCGGCCGGCATCGGCGCCGACATCGCCGCGCTGAGCTCGATGTGCTCCCGCGAGGCCTACGACGCCAACACGTGCCCCGCAGGCGCCGTCGTCGGCAGCGCGACCGCGACGAGCCCGGCGATCGCCGGGGCCCTCAGCGGCCCCGTGACCCTCATCAAGAAGGCCGGCTCGGCGCTGCCCGACCTCGGCCTGCGCCTGCGCGGCGCGGTCAACGTCGATGTCGTGGGCAGCGTCAGCCTCGGTGCCGGCAACCGGCTCGTGACGACATTCGACGGCATTCCCGACGTCCCGCTCACCACCTTCGAGCTCGGCCTCAACGGGGGCGCGAAGGGCGTCCTCGTCGCCAGCGACGACATCTGCGACGCACCGACGATCACCTCCGTGATCGGGGCGCACACCGGCGCGTCGAAGACCCTCCAGTCCACCCCGCCGTCGGCCGGGTGCTCGGGCTCCTCGACGAACAAGAACAGCAAGGCCTCCCAGCCGTCTGCCACCGTGCGCCTCGCCGCGCTGAAGGGCGGCAAGCCGACGCTGAAGATCACGGCGAAGGGCGGGGCCACCGCGCTGCGCTCGGTCGTCGTGACCCTGCCCAAGGGGCTGAGCGTCGTCCGCAAGAGCGCCCCGAAGAAGACCACGCTCCAGGCGCAGAACCCGAAGGGCAAGCGCCTGAAGCTCGGCCGCAAGACAGTGACGTGGAAGACGCGGACATTCACGCTCAAGCTGCCGTCCACCGGCGCGCGCACGACGACGCTCACGCTGCGCAAGGGCGCGCTGAAGGCCGCGGGCAAGACGCGCAAGAGCAAGAAGCTCAAGATCAAGGTCAAGCTCACTCCGGTGAAGGGCAAGGCGCGCACCCAGCAGCTGACGGTCCGCGTCGCCAAGACGTAGCCGCATGCTGCGCCGGACCCTTGCCCTCGGGCTCCTGATCGGCGCGGTCGTGGCCCCGGCCGCCTCGGCGACGGTGACGCCGACGAGCCTCACCACGACGCCGTCGAACACCGGCGCGGCCACGCGGCCGGACTTCACCGTCGCGTTCAACCTGTCGGCGAGCCCGACGAGCGACGACGCCAAGCGCATCGTCTTCGACCTGCCGGCGGGCATGCTCGGCGACGTGCACGCCGTGCCCACGTGCACGCCCGCGCAGCTGCAGGCAGACAGCTGCCCATCCACCACGCGCATCGGGACGACATCGTCGACGGTCGACGCGATCTTCAGCCTCGACATCAGCGGCGACGTCTACGCGATGGCGGCCCAGGGCACCGAGGCCGCGCGGATGGGCGTCGTGCTGCGCCCGGGCATCGCGGACAAGATCAAGCTGCAGGCGTCCGTCCGGCTGCGCGGCGACGACTACGGCCTGCGCGCCACCCTCGACGACCTTCCCCGGCAGGCGACCGGCGTGCCCCTCCTCGGCACCGTCGCGATCCGCATGAAGGACCTCGAGATGAAGCTCCTGGGATCCGCGAGCGGGGTGCCGTTCATCAGCGCGCCCACGACCTGCACGCCGGCCACGACGCGCGTGGAGGTCACCTCCTACGCGGGAACCACGCAGGCCGCGAGCAAGGCGTACACGCCGACGAACTGCGGCGCCGTCCCGTTCGCGCCGACCGCCGCGGTCGCCACCGACCCGTCGACACCGGACACGCCTGCACAGACGAGCGTCACCCTCGCGGTCCCGGCGACCTCCACGCCGCGGATCCAGTCGCACCTGCGCGCCGCCACGATCACGCTGCCCGACGGCATGGAGATCAACCCCGCGGCCGCATCAGGCGGACTGGCCGCCTGCACCGACGCCGAGTTCGGCCTCGGCAGCTCGACGGTCCCAGCCTGCTCGGCCGCATCGGCCGTCGGCGACATCACGATCGACAACGCCCAGCTCGGCACCCTGAACGGCGACGTCTTCCTCGGCAACCCGACCGCGGGCAACCTCATGCGCCTGTTCATCGCAGCGCAGCGCAGCGGCGCCGCCGACGACGTGCGCGTCAAGCTCACCGGCGCGGTGACCGCCGATCCGGCCACCGGCCGCGTGACGGCGCAGCTCGACGGGATCCCGCAGGTGCCGTTCCGCTCCATGACCATGCGGCTGCGCGGCGGCGCGCACGCCATCCTGCGCACGCCGCGGACCTGCGGTCAGACGACCCTCGCCACGAGCCTGGCCCCGTGGAGCGGCGCTGCCGCCGCGGCCCCGGGCGCGACGCTGACCACCGACGGCGGGTGTGCCGACCCCGCGCGCTTCACCCCGAGCGTCAGCATCGCCACCAGCCCCTCGCAGGCGGGAGCGGCGACGAGCACGCAGATCGTCATCGGCCGCCCGGACGGCGACGCCCGGCTGGCCGGCGCACGCATCTCGCTGCCCTCCGGCCTCATGGGCAAGCTGACCGGAGTCCCGATGTGCGCCGTCGGCGCCACCGTCTGCCCGCCGGAGACCCGGGTCGGCGCCGCGACCGCGACGGCGGGCACCGGCGCGGCCCCGCTGTCCCTGCCCGGAGACCTGCACCTCACGCCCTCTGCCTCCGGCGGTCTCGCCGGCCTCGTCCTGCTCATCGACGCGAAGGTCGGCCCGCTCGACCTCGGACGCATCGCCGTCCCGATGGAGCTGAGCCTGCGCGAGGGCGGCAGCGGCCTCGACGTCACGGTCGCCGACATCCCGCGCCGGGTCAGCGGCATCCCGCTGGAGGTCCGGACGATCGACCTGCGCATCGACCGGGCCGGGTTCATGCTCAACCCAACCGGGTGCACCGCGCGCCCGCTCGCCGCCGTGCTGACGAGTGACCTCGGCAGCACCGCGAACCTCGCGGCGCCGTTCCAGGCCACCGGCTGCGCCCAGCTGCGCTACACGCCGCGACTGCGGATGGCGCTCAACGGCAAGGTCACCAAGAACGCCCATCCCGACATCGCCGCCGAGCTCACGCTGCCGTCCGGCCAGGCCAACACGCAGCACGTCTCGCTGCTGCTCCCCACCGGCCTCGCGCCGGACTCGACCCGGCTGGGCAACGCCTGCCCGCTCGCCCGTGCGCAGGCCGGCACGTGCCCGGCCGCCTCGCGGATCGGCGACGCCACCGCGTCGACGCCCGCGCTGCCGACCGACCTGCGCGGCGCCGTCCACCTCGTCACCGCGCCCGGGTCCGTGCTGCCCGAGCTGCTCGTCCGCCTCGACGGCGCCGCACGGATCGATATGCGGGGATCGGTCACCTTCAGCAAGGGCCGCACGCGCGTGACGTTCGCCGGGGTGCCCGACGTCCCGCTCGACCGCTTCGCGCTGCGCCTGGCCGGCGGCAAGCGCGGCGCCATCACCACGAGCCGCGACCTGTGCCGCGGCGCCGCGCCCACCCTCGGCACCGACCTGCGCGCCCACTCCGGCCTGCGGCGCAACGCCGCGATCCGACCCGCCGTCGCGTGGTGCCGGGCCGGCACGGGCGGCGCGAAGATCACGGTCCGGCTGCGACGCCTGCGAGGCGGCACTCCGACCGTCCAGGTGACCGCGCAGGCCGGCGACGAAGCCTTGCGGCGCGTCCGCGTCACCCTGCCCGAGGGCTACCGGATCGACACGAAGCGCACCCGCCGGCTGGCGAAGGTCCGCGGCACCTCGCGGGGCAGCCGGGCACTCAAGGCCGGACGCCGCGCGCTGACCCTCGACCTCGGCGCCACGGGCAGCCGCAAGGTGACGCTGAGCCTGCCCCGCGGCACCATCCGGGTCGCCCGCACGAAGCTGCGACGCGCCCGGGTGGCGCCCGTCGCCGTGGTCGCGACGCCGACGCGGGGCATGCCCACGAAGCTCAAGCTGAAGGTGCGGCCGGCGACCCGCTGATCAGCCGTGCAGCGCGGCCTGCTCCTGCGCGCTGGGGAACGCCCAGGCCGCATGGGTGCGCCGCTCCTGCCGGAACTGAAAGCGCATCTGGCGCGGCGGGCGCAGACCGTCGGGATGGTCTGGCCGGAACGTGGCACAGGGCTCGTCGAGGGCCAGCGCGCACAGCCCATTGCGCCGGAAGAAACAGTCCTCGCATCGCACCTTCGCCGTCGTCCTCGTCGCCGTCATCCGTTTGCTGCACCTCTCCTGGAGCCGTGTGGGGAGGCGGCATGAGACCACGGGCCGCGGCGCCGCACAAGGGGGTCGGCCGGGCCATTCCCGCAAATCGCGCAGGTCTCAGGAGCGCGAGTTCGCAAACGCCGCATTTTTTCCGGGGAGGAACATTCGCTGGCTGTGCGACGGGGAAGCTCAGGCCCCGCCTCGGGTGTGCCGTTGCTGGTCGGGTGGTACCCGGTCTCCTGCCCGTGATCGCCGTCCTCGTCGCTGCCGCCTTCGCCTGCGGTGCGCTGCTGCGCGCCCGGCGGGCGACGCAGCGCTACGAGCTGCTGGCCCGCCACACCACCGATGCGGTCTCCCGCCACGCACCGGACGGGACGGTGACGTTCATCTCGCCCAACGGCCACGCCGTCCTCGGGATCGAGCCCGCAGACGCCGCGGGCACCCCGCTGGCGGCGCTCTGCCACCCCGACGACCGCGACGCGGTCCGGGCAGCCTTCGCCCGCGTGGTGACCGGCGAGGACGCGACCGTGATGTTCCGCGCCCCCGACGGCACCAGCTGGCACCCCGTCGAGATGACGCTCGAGCGCGTGAGCGATGCGCGCGGCCGGGTCGCGGAGGTCATCGCCACGACGCGCGACATCACGGCGCGCGTCGAGGCCGAACGCGTCCTGCGGGCGTCGCAGAAGCTGCACCGCATGGTCCTCGACCACCTCCCGACGCGATCGTCACCGTCTACGACCCGGACCTGAGAATCGTCGCGCTGCACGGCGCCGACCTCTCCGCGCGAGGCGTCGACCGCTCGGCGCACCTCGGGCGGACCCTGCGGGAGGCGGCGCCCGAAGACGCCGTCGTCCTGGAGCCTGAACTCGAGCGCGCGTTCGCCGGCGAGGAGCGCATCTTCGAGGCCGAGGGACCGACGTCGGGCCGCCGCTACGAGGTGTCGCTCGTGCCCTACCGCGACCCGGCCGGCGTGCCCATCGGCGTCATCTCCGTGACGCGCGACGTCACCCGTCGCCACGAGCTCGAGCAGGACCTGCGCCACCTCGCCGACCATGACGCGCTCACCGGCCTACCGAACCGCCGGCGCTTCGAGGAGGAGCTCGGCCGCCACGCCGCGCACACGCGCCGGTACGGGCTGGAGGGCGCGGTGCTGCTCGTCGACCTCGACCACTTCAAGCACATCAACGACACCCGCGGGCACGCCACCGGCGACCAGGTGATCACGCGGGCCGCCGACGCGCTGCACGACACGCTGCGCGCCACCGACGTCGTCGCCCGGCTGGGCGGCGACGAGTTCGCCGTGCTGCTTCCGCACGGCGATGTGGCCACGGCCGCGGACACCGCAAGCCGCATCGTCGGCGCGATCCGCGTCGCCGCCGAGCCGTGGGGCGTCACCGCCTCCGTCGGCGTCGCCGCCTTCGCCGGCCATCCCCCCGGAGACCCGGCGACGGTGGTCGTCGCCGCCGATCACGCGATGTACGAGGCCAAGCGTCGCGGGCGGGACGGGTTCGCCGTCGCGCCGGGGTCGTCGTCAGCGGAAGCCGCCTGAGGCACGCTGGCGGGAAACTCCGCACCCGGTTCTGGTGAGGTTCGGAGCGCGAACGCGCCATGGCGACCTGAATGCGATTCAGGTTCCGCTTCCTGAGCGCCGATGTCTCAGCTATGGGTCAGGGTGCGACTGCCGGCGTCCTCACACGCGTCGCTGGCGCGATGGCGATGGCGGCCGGGTACTACGCCCTGAGTCGCGTGGGCCTGGCGTTCGTCGCCCCGGCATCGCAGGTGGCGACGATCTGGCCCGCCAGTGGCCTCGCGCTCGCCGCATTCGCGATCGCCGGCCGGTCGTGGTGGCCATGGCTCGCCGCGGGCATCTTCGTCGGCAACCTCGCCGCACAGACCGGCACCCGGGGCGACCTGGCGCTGGAGGCGGCGCTGGCCGCTGTCAACGCCGCCGAACCGGCACTCGCCGCCACCGTCCTGCTGGCCGTCGCCGGGCGCGACGCGCCGTTGGCGCTGACGACGCGCAACGTCGGCGCGCTCGTCGCCGCCGCCGTCGGCGCGACCGCCGCAGCGGCGCTGCTGGGCGCGGCCGCCCTGACGCTCAGGGCGGGAGCGGCGTTCGGTCCGGCCTTCGCCCACTGGTGGCTTGCCGACGCGGTCGGCATGCTCGCGCTGGCCCCGCTGGCGCTGATCTTCGGCGACAGGTCCGTCCGTGCGCCCGCGCGGCCGCGGGTGGCGGTCCTTCTCCTGGCTGCCACCTGCGCGGTGACGCTCGGGGTGTTCCTCCAGGGCGAGAACAGCGTCTCGGTCCTGCGGTACGCCTACCTGGTCTTCCCGTTCGCGATCCTCCCGGCGCTGCGGTTGCGCGCCTGGCTCGTGGCGGTCAACCTCGCGCTGATCGTCCTCATCGTGGCCGTCGCCACCGCCAACCAGCGCGGGCCCTTCGTTCGCGACGACCTGAGCGCGACCGACGAGGTGATCGTCGCCCAGGGGTACATCGCGGTCCTCGCGGTCTGCGCGCTGCTGGTCGCCGCGGTCGTCCGCCAGGTCCGGGCCACGAGCATGGACCTCGAAGCGCAGCGCGCCACCGCGGTCGCCAACGAGCAGCGCTACCGGCTCCTCGCCGACCACACGGCCGACATGATCTCCGTCCATCAGGTCGACGGGCCCGCCACCTACGTCTCGCCGAGCGCGCTGCAGGTCATCGGAGTCCCCGCCGACCAGGCCATCGGCGGCTGGGCGGGTGCGCTGTGCCACCCCGACGACCGCGAGGCGGTCGACGCTGCGCAGGCCCGTGCGGCGGCGGGTCACGCGGCCGGGGCGATCACCTACCGCATGCCCCAGGCCGGCGGCGCCTGGCGCTGGCTGGAGACCTCCCTGCAGCCCGTCGAGGACCGCGGCCGGGTGACAGAGATCGTCGCGAGCACGCGGGACGTGTCGGCCCGCATCGAGGCCGAGGAGGCGCTGCGGGCCTCCGAGGAGCTCCACCGCCTCGTCCTGACCCGCCTGCCCGACGCCATCGTCACCGTCTACGACGCGAACCTTCGGATCCTCTCGTTGCTCGGAGGCGCGGTCGCCGGCGCCGGGCTCGATCCGGCCGAGTATGTCGGGCGCCGACTGCAGGACATCTCCAGCATCGACATGGAGGTCCTCGAGCCGGAGTTCCGGGCCGCGATCGCGGGAGAGGAGCGCACGTTCGAGTACGACAGCCGGCTGACCGAACGGCGCTTTGAGATCTCGCTCGTCCCCTCCCGCGGCACGGGCGGCACGGTGACCGGCGTGGTGGCGGTCAGCCGCGACATCACCGCCCGCCACGAGGTGGCGCTCCAGCTCAGGCATCTCGCCGAGCACGACCCGCTCACCGGCCTCGTCAACCGGCGCCGGTTCGAGGAGGAACTCGCGCGGCACGCCTCACGCGTGCGCCGCTACGGCGACGACGGCGCCATCCTGCTCGTCGACCTCGACCGCTTCAAGGAGATCAACGACACCCTCGGTCACGCGGCCGGGGACGACCACCTCGTCCAGGCGGCGCAGCGCCTGCGGGCCACGCTGCGCGACACCGACGTGGTCGCCCGCCTGGGCGGCGACGAGTTCGCCATCCTCCTCCCCCACGCCGATGCGGGCGAGGCCGAGGAGACCGCGCGCCGGCTCGTCCGCGCGATGCACGCGGCGGGCACCACCGACGCGACGATGACCGTGTCGATCGGCGTCGCCGCGTTCTCCAGCCAGCCGGACGCCGACCAACTCGAGGTCCTCGCGGCAGCGGACAGCGCGATGTACGAGGCCAAGGTCGGTGGCCGCGACCGCTACGTCGTCGCGGGGCGGTCGTCCAACGGCGCGCCGAGCTGAGCCGGCGTCACCACGTGGCGAGCCGCACGCGGTCACGGCGCACCGCGCCGGCATCCGGGCAGCCACACAGCGCGAGCGCCCGCTCGACGTCCTCGGCGAACGCGGTGAGCAGGGCGGTGACGCCCGCCTCGCCGCCGGCCGCGAGCGCCCACGCCACCGGCCGGCCGATGAGGACGGCGTCGGCGCCGAGCGCCAGCGCCCGGACGACGTCACCGCCGTCGCGCACCCCGCCGTCGACGAGCACCGGCACGCGCCCCTCGACGACCGCGGCGACCTCCTCGAGCGCGATGGCGGTGGGCACCACGCCGTCCAGCTGCCGGGCGCCGTGGTTCGAGACGATGACGCCCTGCGCCCCTGCGGCGAGTGCCGCCTCGGCGTCCTCCGCGGTGAGGATGCCCTTGACGAACACCGGCGTGCCGTCGCCGATGTCCTGCAGCCAGGCGACGTCCTCCCACCTCAGCGCCGCGTCCCAGCCGCCCAGCGGCTTGATGGTGGACGCCGCGGGTCGCCCGGTGTGCGTCGCGAGCGTCACGCCCTCGGGCAGGGCGATCTCGGGGTTCGCCCGCTCGCGCTCGCGCCGTCCCGCGACGGGCAGGTCGACCGTCAGGACGAGCGCCTGCACGCCGCTGCGCACCGCGTGGCGCACGGCGGCCTCGGTCGCGTCACGGTCGGTCTGGACGTAGAGCTGGAACCACACCGCGCCGTCGCCCGCGGCCTCGCAGACCTCGGCGACGTCGGTCGTCGCCCGGGTCGACAGCGTGTACGGCAGGCCGGCCCGCGCGGCGGCGCGCGCGGCGCCCGCCTCGCCTTCGGGGTGCAGCAGGCGCTGCGCGGCCATCGGCGCGAGCGCCACCGGCGCCGCGGCCCGCCGGCCCAGCAACGAGACCGACGGGTCGACGTGCGAGACGTCGACCATCGTGCGCGGGCGCAGCCACCACCGGCCCCACGCCTGGACGTTCTCCGCGAGCGTCTGCTCGTTTCCGGCCCCACCTGCGTAGTAGTCGAAGACGGCGGGGTCGAGGCGC
>SYBY01000454.1 GCA_005788585.1 Actinomycetota bacterium
GGGCCAGGGCGACATCCACTACCGCTTCGTGCTCGACGTCCCGAAGGACCTCACCAAGGAGCAGCGCAAGGCCGTCGACGCGCTGAGCAAGGTCATGAACGGCAACCCGCGCGCGGCGCTGTTCGCGCACGAGAAGAAGGCCAGCTGATGTCGACGCCGCGCCGCCGCACGACGACGCGTGTCGAGGTCTCCCACGACCGCGGGGTCTTCATGATCAGCGTCGCCGCCGAACTCGCGGAGATGCACCCGCAGACGCTGCGCATGTACGAGCAGCGCGGCCTCATCGAGCCCAAGCGCTCGCCGAAGGGCACGCGCCTGTACTCGCAGGCGGACGTGGAGCGCCTGCGGCGCATCCAGCAGATGACTGCCGAGCTGGGCCTGAACCTTGCGGGCGTCGAGAAGGTCCTCGAGCTCGAGGAGCAGCTCGAGCGCACGCGTCGCAAGGTCGAGCAGCTGGAGGCCCGGCGCGAGGAGCTCGAGGCGGAGGTCCAGGCGCTCGAGGCCCGCGCGCGCCAGGCGCGCGCGGACATCGTGCTCTACAAGGACGTCGCCGACGCGCTCAAGCCGCGCCGGTAGCCGTCCGGCTCAGCCGGTGATGGTGAACGTCACCCGCTGGCGCTCGCCGGGATTCAGCGACGCGTCGACCGGGACGAGGTCGGCCGTGTAGTCGCCCGGGGTCAGCGGGAGGCCGATGAGCCGCCCGTCGAATGCCAGGTCCAGGCCGCCCGCGACCGTCGGGTACAGCTTGAACCCGACGAGCCGCCCGCTCCCCGCCCGGCGGACCGTGACCGTGAGGGCCGCGTCCTCGACCTGCGGGTACTTCAGCGTCGATCCGGCTGCTCGGGTGAAGCGGTCGGGCACGAACGCGGGGCCGCTCTCCCCGGACTCCACGTCGGTGAACGGAGGGAACACGCGCGGCGCGACGCGGTCACGGCCGTGGGTCAGCAGGTATGCGCCGCCGGAGAACATCTTCCCTCCGACGGGGAGGCTGGTCGACCCCAGCACGAGGTCCGGCCTGCGGTCGCCGTCGACGTCGCCTGCCGACGCGATCGAGTATCGGACGGTGAACCCGAGCAGCGCGTCCGGCAGCCCGGGGACCTCGGCCTGCGTGCGGGCGTCGATGGTCGCCGGCGCGGGCCGGCCACGGATGACGCGCAGCTTGCCGATCGTGCCCTCGGCGTTCGCGGTCCGGACGACGAGGTCGGCCCGGCCGTCGCGGTTCTGGTCGCCGGCGGCGCTGTGGGTCGCCTCGAAGACGTTCGTGATCCGCACCACGGGTGTGGAGGCCACGTCGATCGTCCCCGGCGCTGCGCGACCCGGCACCACGGTCACGGCGAAGTCGCTGTAGGCCGGGGTGTAGGCGATGTCGGCGATGCCGTCGCCGGTGATGTCCCCGACGCCGTCGACGGGGGTCTTCACCGTGTCGTCCTCGGTCACGATCCGCTGACCGCGGTCGCCGAGGTTCTCGACGTCGAGCTCTTCCCGGGTCTCGGCGCCGAACACGACGCTCAGCGTGCCGGCGTTGCCTTCGTCAGGCGCGACGAGCGCGTCGGCGAGGCCGTCGGCGTTGACGTCGCCCACGTTGGCGACCGAGCCGAGCGGCACGGGCGACGCGATGACCGCGACCCGCGTCTCGTCCTCGTTGGCGAGGTCGATCTGCTCGACCCGCGGGCCGCCGTAGAGGATCGTGGCGCCGGCGAGCTGGCCGCTGCCGAAGGAGGTGTCGGGGCTGCGCGGGAAGACGACATCGTCGTACCCGTCGCCGTCCATGTCGCCGACGCCGCGCGCCGGGGCGGTGCCTGAGGCGCTGGCAACGCGGGTGAAGCGCGCGCTCGGCTCCCCCATGATGTCGACCTCGGCGGTGCTCGGGCTGCCGTACACCAGGGTTGGAGGCGCGAAGAAGGACGTCACCAGCACGTCGGCGTACCCGTCGGCGTCGACATCGCCGGCGCGCGTCAGCGTGGGCCCGGTGATCGAGCCACGTGCCTTGATGGTGAACCCGCCGGATGCGAGGGCGGCGGTGCGGCGGACCCCGGACGGCTGGCCGCCGAAGATGACCCTGCTGCGGGCGGTGGCGTTGAAGTCCGCGGACTCCGCCTGGTCGGACACGGCGACATCGTCACGCCCGTCGCCATTGACGTCACCCAGGCCGTCGACCACCGCGCCGGTCAACGCGCTCTGCAGGTCGAACTCCTCGTCAGCGACAGTGCCCTGCATCGGCTCGCCCTCGTACAGCGAGGTGCCGGACAGGCCGGCGCTGGCCGGGGCGGCGAGCAGCAAGGCGGTGGCGGTGGTGAGCAGGGCGAGGCGCGCAGTGCGGGTGCGCCCCGGCACCCGAGGTCGAGTGGTCATCGAGGCTCCTGACGTGGGAAGACTGACACGTCATTCCTATCGTGATGACGTGCGTTCTCGGTGAATCCCGTTCAGCGGCTCCCGGCCGGGTAAGTCAGATAACGAACAAAATCTGAAACGGCTACTGTGGGGACCCTGCCTGTCCTGTTCCCGACCCGCAGGGGGTCACCGTGCGCACTCGCGCCATCGCTCGTTCTCTCATCGCCGCCGCCGCATGCGCGGCAGGTGCGTCACCCGCGCACGCGGATGTCGCGCCGCTCGACATCCGCGGCACGATCACCGACGCCGCGGGTACCCCCACGGCCGCGACCGTCGGGCTCTATGTCTCCAGCGATCCGGCGCGCACACCGGTCGCGACGACGACCACCGCGCCCGACGGGACGTACGCGTTCCAGCTTCCCGCACCCGACCTCGTGCGTCAGGCGGTGGAGACCGAGGGCGCAGCGAACCTGTTCGTCGTCGCACTCAGCGACCGGGCCGCCGTCCCGCGCTTCTTCGTCTGGCGCCCCGAGGGCCTCGTGACGCGCGGCGCTCTGCTGCGTCAGGCCGCGCCGCCCGTCACGCAGGACGTCGTGCTCAGCCCCTCCTCACCCGGCGCGCTGAAGCGCAAGCCGGGTGCGAAGCGCCAGCAGGCGACCGTGTGCATCGCGATGTCGGCGGGCGAGACCGGGGCGAAGCTCACTCCCGTCGCGGAGGTGTGGATGACCCGCAACATCAACGCCGCGTTCTCGATGACCACGGCGTCGCAGATCGAGGTCTCCGCCTCGGCCGGCGGGAAGGCCGGCTTCCAGGCGCTTGAGGGGCGCGGCAGCGGCGCGTCGGCCAAGCGCGTCCTCGGGCCGAAGGAGAGCCGCGAGATCGTCGCGGGCGTGAAGTACCAGCGCAAGCAGCTGGTCTGCGGCGGGTTCAAGACCGGCAAGCCGTACATCGTGGGCGGCAGGTGGACCGGCAGCCTGCAGAAGCGCAAGGTGCTCCCGTCGCGCGCGTGGTGCCGCAAGCGCAATCGCGCGGAGATGGCGTTCGTCGTCAATCCCGGCGACGAGGTGGTCCGCGACAGGAGCGCGACGTCCACCTTCTCGGCCGGCGTGAACGTGGACGGCGTCGGTGGCGTGGACGTGAAGTCGACGTACACGCGCGGCATGCAGACGACCTGGAGCGCGGACAGCCGCAAGAACCTCGAGCGGCCGCTGTGCTCGCAGGCGGCGGGCGTCAGCTTCATCGACGCACAGCGCGTCTACGCGGGCCCGAACCGCCGCCGGTGAGCGGGCGGACCCTCATCGCGGTGGCTGTCGCCGCCGGTGCCGTCGCGTCGTGCGGCGGCGACACCGGAGACGTCGTCGCCCCCGACGGGCCGCTCGAGGCGGCGGCGACGGCGTTCACCGCGTCGACCGCGCTGGTCCCGGGCCGCCCCGTCAGCGCCGGGCTGTTCGTCGTCCGCCCCAGTGACGACACAGGTGACGCGCCCATCGTGCTGGAGCGGGTGCGGCTGGCGTCGGCGAGTCCCGAGGTCCGCCTCGTCGGGGCGGTCGTCGCCGGGCCGGACCGCCCGATGGGCGCCTTCACCGCCGAGCGCCGCTGGCCGCCGTCGGTGCGGTTCACGGGCGTGGCCGCACCCGTCAAGGGCTACGCGATCCCCACGACCGAGCGAGCGCGACGGACCGGAACGCTCGTCGTGCTCGGGCTCCAGGCCGAGGACCTCGGCCGGTTCGAGGTGCGCGAGGTCCGCGTGGACTACCGCCGGGGCGACGAGCGCTTCAGCGAGCGCATGCCCATGCGCTTCTCCCTACAGGTCGACCGGAGGTACCCCTGATGCTGCGACGCACCCTGATGACGCTCCTGACCGCCGGGGTCTTCCTCGTTCCGGTCCCCGCCCAGGCGGGGATCGTCGGCGTGCCTGCGTCGTCGGAGATCCCGAGCCGCAACTGCAGCTCGCCGTGCACCGGGCGCTACACCATCAACGCGCCGAGCGCCGGCGCGGAGTTCACCGTCGACCCTGTGAGCGGGCGGCAGTTCAGCCACGGCGAAGCGGGCTGGGTCGATCTGCCGTCGGGATTCGACGAGTGGGAGTACACCGGGCGAGCGCAGGGCTACCGCGTGGTCCTCGATTTCCCGGGCAGCAACACGCGGCAGGAGTGGGGCATCGTCGTGTGCCGCCCGGCTGCGCCCTCGGAGAACCGGGTATGCGCGGGCAACGCGCCGATCGTGCCGTGGATGGGCTCGCCCGTCGCCTACGACCTGCCGACGCCGAGCATGCGCGTCCGGGCGGTGCTGCGGTACGGCGGCAGCTCCGGCAACGCGGCGGTCGCCGGGGTCATCCTGCGGGGCCGGGCCGCGTGGGTCGCGGTCGACAACGAGGCCCCGGCGCTCAACGCGCTGCTCGCCGGCCGGCCGCTCGGGGACGGGATGGTGATCGGGGGCGGCGACGACGCCACCGGCCGGGGCGCCGAGCTGACGGTCGACGCGACCGACAACATCGGCGAGCCCGGCCTGGGTGCGCGGCTCGACAGCTCCCCGCTCGGGCTGGCAGACGGGATGGCCCGGGTGCCGGACGGCCGCCGCACGGTCATCGCGCAGGCGTGCGACGCCAGCAGTCCGGCCAACTGCACCGAACGCGCGGCGAGAGTCACGATCGACACGGCTCGCCCCATCGTCTCCCTGCCGCCACTCACCGCGTCGCGGGAGGAGCGTCCGGAGGTCACCGTCGAGGTCCGTGACCCGGAGACCAGCGGCTTCGCCTCGGGCATCGCGAGGTTCGCATTGCAGATCGGCGAGCAGCAGGTCGACGCCGACGTCGAGCGGGACAAGGCCGTCGCGCGGCTGCGGCCGCGCGAGCCGCTGCCCGAGGGCCGGTACCCGCTGGCGGTCCTGGCGACCGACGCCGCAGGCAACACGAACGATCCGGGCGAGGGCCGCGAGCTCGTCGCCGATCGCACGCCGCCGTCGGTCGCACCCGCACTCCCGGTGCCGAGGACGACGGTGGTCGACCGGCCGGAGGCCGTGGTCGCGGCTGCGACCGACAACATGGGGTTCGCGTCGACGACGCTGCTGGTCGACGGCGGCGTCGTGCCTGCGGAGCTGGACGATGTCGCGGGACGGCTCGCGTGGTACCCGGACGGAGGCCTCTGCCCGGGCCGGCACACGGTCGAGGCGATCGGGACCGATCTCGCGGGACACACGGACCGCACCCGATGGTCGTTCCGGGTGCGAGGCGAGCAGACCGCCGCATGCCGGCGGCAGGCGTGCCTGCTGCGCCGTTCGGCGACGAAGCGCGCGGTCCGCGCCGTGGTCCGCGCGCGCAAGTCGCTGCGGGCCGCACGCAAGTACGGGACCCGGAAGCGGATCGTGCGCGCGAAGCGCACCCTCCGCGTCAAGAAGCGCACGCTCAGCACCGCCCGCCGCACGGAGCGGCGAGTCTGCCGTCGCTGACGCGCCGAACGGCAGATCCACGTCGCCCTGGCAACGTGGATCTGCCGGTCAGCGTGGTCTAGGCGCCGGTGGTCACGCGGACGTTCTTCACCGCGTGCCGGTTGGTCAGGCCACCGGTCGCGGCGCTGAACCCGACCAGCACCTTCGCCGGGACGGCCATGGCCTGCGTGACCGTCACCCCGCCGTCGATCACGGCGGTGACGGTCGTCGGCGTGACGGTCACCTTCACGCGCTTCGTCGTGTTCTGCAGCGGCGTGAGCAGCGGCGTGGTGCTGACCCAGTTCAGGGTCTGCCACTCGCCCGCCTTCGCGCCGTCGCTGATGCCGAGGCTGCTGCTCGGGTAGGTCGACATGCCGACCGCGATGCCGGGGATGCCACCGAAGCCGAGCGACCCGCCACCGCCGCCGACCGCGGTCGGGGTCGCACCCTTCGACGGGTCGGCGAGGATCATCGCGAGGCCGTCGGCACCGGTGCCATCGGCGATCGTCGCGTCGAACTCGACGGTCAGGCCCTTGGCCGTGTCGACGGCGGTCGGGTAGAACGCCGTCCCCTTCGCGTCATACGCGGCGGGCGTCAGCTGCAGCGTGTCGCTGGCGATCGAGGACGTGCCGTTCAGCTGCCAACCGCCTGCGGCCGGGTCCGGCACCGTCGAGGCCGGCGGGTCGGTCGGCGGCGGGTCCGTGGGCGGCGGGTCGGTCGGGGGCGGCGTGGTGACGCCCCCGGAGACCACGAGGTCACGGATCTCGTGGCGGTTCGTCAGCCCGCCCGTCGAGGCGCTGAAGCCCAGCAGGACGCGGCTCGGAACCGCAACCGGCTGGGACACGGTGGCCCCGTCGACCGTGGCGGTCATCGTGCCGCCCGAGATCGTGACCCGGACGCGGCGGGTCGTGTCCTGGAGCGGTGAGGGCAGGAGCGCCGTGCCGAGCCAGTTCAGGGTCTGCCAGGCGCCGGCCTTCGCGCCGTCGCTGATGCCGATGGTGCTCACGGGGTAGCTCGTTACGCCGACGCCCACACCGGGGATGCCGCCGAAGCCCAGCGAGCCGCCGCCGCCACCGAGCGACGTCGGCGTGGCGCCCTTCGACGGGTCGGCGAGGATCAGGGCCAGGCCGTCGGCGCCCGAACCCCCGGCGAACGTCGCGTCGAACTCGACCGTCAGCCCGCCGCTCGTGTCGAGCGCGGTCGGGTAGAACGCGCTGCCCTTCTGGTCGGGCTGCGCCGGCGTCAGCTGCAGAGCCGAGCCGGCGATCGTCGCGACGCCGTTGAGCTGCCAGCCGCCGGCGGCGGGGCTCGGCACCGAGCTCGCCGGCGGCGGGGGCGGCGGGGTGGGCGCCTTGGACAGGGCGAGTCGGAGGGTGCTGCCGCTGCTCGGGGTCAAGACGAGGTTTCCGTCGACCGTGCCGCGCGTGAGCGTCAGCGTGGTCTCAGCGCCGGCCGCGACGGTGAACGGCGCGCCCGGGCCGGCGGTCTGTGCCCAGCCCGCGCCGGGGAGCGCGACCGACTGGATCGTCCCCGTGGCGGTGCCGGTGTTGGCGACCTTGACGGTCACCTGCTCGTCGGTCTGCCCGGTGGCGGTCAGCGCGAGCTTCGGCGCGGGCGTCGCGGCGAAGGTCGGCACGACCTCCTTGAGGTTCAGCGAGTCGGTGCGCGGCACCTGGATGCGGATGTACCGCGCGCTGCGGCCGAGCGAGACGTTGACCGTCGAGCCCACGGAGCTCGGCAGCTGCTTGGCCGTCACCCCGGCCTGGGCCCGCGTGCCGGCGACGGTGGTCGAGGTGAACGGCTGATCCGATGCGTACACCCAGGCCGAACGCAGGCGCTGGCGATTCGTCGTCGTGTCCGTGCGGTTGTGGATCGTGATGCTCTCGACCTGACGCGAGCGGCCGAAGTCCAGCTGCCACCACGGCTCGGACTGCGACTTCGTCACGACACCGAGGGCATTCGTGTCGCCGTCGTAGCCCTTCCACGCCGGGTACTGCGAACCGTTCTGCGAGCTCGCGGTCGCGGTCGTGTGCGGCGTGCTGTCGGCGGCCGGGTCGATGCGGACGATCGCCGCCTTCGACGGGACACCGGCGCTGTCGACCAGGAACACCATGTACGAGCCGGCCGGCGTCGTGTTGCCGTTGCTCGGCACGTCGACGGAGACCTGGTCGCCGTTGACCGACACGTCGAGCGGGACGAACGCGCTGGAGAAGTCGTACTGGTGGGTCGTCGCCGACAGGCGGACGAGCGACGCCTTGCGGATCGACGCGGCCTGCGGGGAGCGGAACGTCATGCGCTCGCCCCACGAGGAGGACTGCGGCGCGGCCGTGATCTGCGGCCGCGGCGCGAGCTCGCCGGAGCCGTCCTTCTTGTAGAGGTACGGCGGCGAGAAGTACGCGCCGTTGTACTCGTTGGCGTTCGAGCCGTTGATCGACGTGCCCGCCGACCACACGCGGCCGTCCGGCAGGAGTGCGGCGACCGAGTGGTACTGGCGCTGGCGCGGCGTGTTCGCCATCGACGTCCACTGGCCCGTCTCAGGTGACCAGCGCTCGGTGCCGTAGACCGGCGTGCCGTACGTCTCGCTGCCCGACGAGTTGCCGCCGATGACGATGGCCGAGCCGTCCGGCAGGGTCACGGCGGTGCCGGTGATGTGCGGGTCCTTCGTCGCGCCGGTGGCCCTCGGGACGGGGCGGCCGCCGGTGGAGACGTCGAGGAGGTACGTCTCCTTCGACGTGCCGCCGGTGATGCCGAGCATGGTGTACGGACCGACCATGGTGGCCGTCATCCGCAGACGCTGCTGGAGCAGCGTCTGGTCGTCGGCGCCGGTGAGCGTGCCGTTGCCGTTGATGTCGAGGATCTGGCGGGTCGGGTTGTTGCTCGTCCGCAGGTCGGTGACGTTCTCGATGGTGAAACGGCCGTCGGGCATCCGCAGGGCGAGCGGGTACCAGTCGGCGCCGAAGTTGACGTTCAGCCGGCGGTTGCGCCCGGTCTCGGCATCGACGACATCCGCGCCGCTGCCGCCACGGCCGCCGAGCGCGACGATGTCGCCGTTGCGGTTGATGCTCCCGCCGCCGTACCAGCGGCCCGTCGACAGGGTCGACCAGGTCCCGAAGGTCTTGGACTCCGGGTCGTAGATCTGCACGAGGTCGCTGTTGACCGTGTCGTTGCCGCCGCCGGTGATCGCGACCTTGCCGTCGGGCAGCGTCGTGATGAGCGGGCAGAAGACCGATGCCGGGGCGATGTTCGTGCTGCGGGTGATCGTGCCCGTCTCGGGATCGAGGATCATCGCCTTGCCGTTGTTCGGCGAGATCGAGTGCGGCGTCCCCGGGTCGGCCTGGTCCCAGGCCACGATCTTGCCGTCAGGCGTGACCGCAGCGGAGATCGGGACGACGGGGTAGTTCTGCACCGCGCTCCAGCGACCGGTCTGCGACGGGTCGGCGTGGGCAGCGGTGGATGACGCCAGGAAGGCGGCAGCGAGAACGGCAAGCGAGAGCCAGCGTGTGAGCACCGAGGGCACCTATGCGATCGGGAGGTAAGGCCGTCACACGTGCGCTGGGACGTTGCGTGCGATGGAACTTGAGAGACGCGACTGACCGGGTTGGACCCGCCGGCCGAAGCGTTACACCAGAAACGTGAACCATACCGCTGACGCGCCGAAACACCAAGGACGCACGCCGCGTTGCGCGGCGAGCGTCCAGACGGCTCAGCCCGAGACGGTCAGATTGCTGATCGCGTGGCGATTCGTCAGGCCGCCGGTCGAGGCCGTGAAGCCCAGCAGGACCCGCTCGGGCACGGTCGCGGCATGGGTGACGGTGAGCCCGCCGTCGATCGAGGCGGAGATCGAGGTGCGCGTCAGCGTGACCTTCACGCGCCGCGTCGTGTTCTGCAAGGGGGTGCCGAGCGCCGCGGCCGCGCGCCAGTTCAGCGTCTGCCACGCGCCGGCGAGCGCGCCATCGCTGATGCCGATGAAGTTGCCCTGGGACTGCGTGCCGTTCGGGAAGCTCGAGAGCGCGACCGCCCAGCCGGGAATCCCGCCGAAGCCGAGATGGCCGCCGCCGCCGCCGATGCTGCTGGGCGTCGCCCCGCGCGCGGGGTCGGCGAGCGCGAGCGTGAGCCCGTCTGCGCCCGAGCCGTCGGCGACCGTGGCCTCGTACTCCACGGTGATCCCGGTACCCACGGTGACGGGCGTGGGGTAGAAGGCGCTGCCCTTCTGATCCGCCGCCGCGGCGGTGAGCTGCAGCGCGCCGCCGGTGATCGTCGACGACCCGTTCAGCTGCCAGCCGCCCGCGGCCGGGTCGGGGACGGAGCTCGGCGGGGGCGGCGGAGGCGGCTCGACGATGCCGCCGCGCACGTCGACGTCGCTGATGGCGTGACGGTTCGTCAGCCCGCCGGTCGCCGCGCTGAACCCGAGCAGCAGGCGGTTCGGCAGGTCGACGGCACGGGTGATCATCGGCACGCCGTCGAGCGCCACGGTGACCGTGCCCGCAGCGATCGTCACGCGCACCGTGCGGGTGGTGTTCTGCAGCGGGGTGAGCAGCGGCGTGGTCTGCAGCCAGCTCAGCGTCTGCCACGCGCCGGCCTGCGCGCCGTTGCTGAGGCCGACGTAGTTGCCGCTCGTCTGGGTCCCGTTGGGGAAGCTGCCGAGCGCGACGGCCCAGCCGGGGATCCCGCCGAAGCCGAGATGCCCGCCGCCGCCGCCCATGCTGACCGGGGTCGCGCCGCGGGCGGGGTCGGCGAGGATCATCGTCAGGCCGTCGGCGCCGCTGCCGGAGTCGATGGTCGCGTCGAACTCGATCGTCAGCCCCGAGGCGGTGTCGAGCGCCGTGGGCCAGAACGCGGTGCCCCGCTGGTCCGACGTCGGGGCGGTGAGCTGCAGCGCGCCGCCGGTGATCGTGGAGGAGCCGTTGAGCTGCCAGCCGCCCTCGGTCGGGTCGGGCACGGCGCTGGGCTCGGGATCCGGGTCGGGCACGGGCGCCTTCGCCAGCGCGAGGCGCAGCACACCGCCGGCCGTAGGCGTCAGCACGAGGTCCCCGTCGACGGTCCCGCGGGTGAAGGCCAGCGTCTGCTCGGCGCCGGCACCGACGGTGAAGGGCGCGCTCGGGCCGCTGACCTGTGCCCAGCCGGCACCCGGAACCGCGACCGTCTGGATGGTCCCGCCGGCGTTCCCGGTGTTGGCGACCTTGACCGTCACCTGGGTGTCGGTCTCGGCGGTCTTCGTCAGCGCGAGGTTCGCGGTGGGCGCGGGCGGTGCCTTCTCGAGCGCCAGGCGCAGGGCGGAGCCGGTGCTCGGCGTCAGGACCAGGTCGCCGTCGACCGAGCCGCGGGTGAGCGTCAGCGTGGTCTCTCCGCCCGCAGCGACGGCGAACGGCGCGGCCGGGCCGCCGACGCGCGCCCAGCCGGCACCCGGGAGGGCGACGGACTCGATCGTGCCGGTGGCGTCGCCGGTGTTCGCGACCTTGACGGTCACCTGGGTGTCCGTCTGCCCGACCTTGGTCAGTGCGAGATTCGGGGCCGGAACAGGCGGTGCCTTCTCCAGCGCGAGCCGGAGCGCCGCGCCGCTGCTCGGCGTCAGGACGAGGTCACCGTCGACCGTGCCCCGCGCCAGGGTCAGCGTGGTCTCCGCCCCGGCCGCGACGACGAACGGCGCGCTCGGGCCGCCCGTCTGCGACCACCCCGCACCCGGGAGCGTGACGGACTGGATCGTCCCGGCGCCATCGCCGGCGTTCGCGATCCGCACGCCGATCTGCGTCGACGACTGCCAGAGCCGCGAGACCGACAGGTCGGCGACCGGGGGTGGTGGGGCCTTGTCGAGCGCCAGCCGGAGCGCCGCGCCGGTGGCGGGGGTGAGCACGAGGTCGCCGTCGACGCTGCCTCGCGCCAGCGTCAGCGTCGTCTCCGAGCCTGCGGCGACGGTGAAGGGCGCGCCGGGGCCGCCCGTCTGGCTCCAGCCGCCGCCGGGCAGGCCGACCGACGCGATCGTCCCGGGGCCCGTCCCCGTGTTCGTCACCTTCACGGTCACCTGGGTGTCGGTCTGGCCGACCTTCGCGACGCCGAGGTTCGGTGCCGCGACGGTGCCGAACTTCGGCACCACCTCGCGCAGGTTCAGGTGCTCGGGGTGCGGGAGCTGAATCCGGACGTACCGCGCCGAGCGGTTGAGGTTCACCGTCACGGTCTGCGGCTGGATCCCGGGCAGCTGGATCGCCGTCACCCCGGGCTGGGCCTGGGTCTCGGCGATCGAGGTGGACGTGAACGGCTGGTCGGATGCGAAGACCCAGACGTTGCGCGTGCGGGACTGGAAGCGATCCGTCCGCGTGTAGATCGTGATGTTCTCGAGCGAGCGGGAGCGGCCGAAGTCGACCTGCCACCACGGCTCCTTGTCGACCAGCGTGTGGATCCCGTTGAAGTCGCCGTTCTTGCTGTTCGTCGTGTCGCCGTCGAGCGCCTTCGACGCGTTGAGGGCCCGCAGCTGGGAGCTCTGCGTCGCGATGACGTCGGGCGTCTCGTTGCTCGTCGGGTCGACGCGGATGACCGGCGCCTTCGACGGCACGCCCGCGCTGTCGGTCAGGAACAGCATGTACTGGCCGGCGGGGATCGTGTTGCCGTTCGACGGGACGGTCATGGAGACCCGGTCGCCGCTCACCGTGACGTCGAGCGGGACGAAGGTCTGATCGAACGAGTACTGGTGCGTGTTCGCGGCCAGCCGGATCAGCGAGGCCTTGCGGATCGATGCCGCCTCAGGCGAGCGGACGGAGAACGTCTCGCCCCATGCGACGGACTTCGGCGCGTCCTGCACCGTGGGGCGGTCGGCGAGCTGGCCTGAGCCGTCCTTCTTGAAGTGGTTCGGCGGCGTGAAGAACGCGCCGTTGTACTCGTCGACACCGCGGGCGGACGTGCCGGCGGACCACACGCGCCCGTCCGGCAGGAGCGCCGACACGGAGTGGTACTGACGCTGGCGCGGGCTGTCCTCCATGCTCGTCCACTGGCCGGTGGCGGGCGACCACAGCTCCGGGGTCATGACCGGGATGCCGGTGGTCTCGCTGTTCGAGGCGTTGCCGCCGATCACGAGCGCGGAGCCGTCGGGCAGCGTCACCGACGTGGCCGTGATGCGCGGGAACTTCAGCGTCCCCGACGGCTTGGCGACCGGCGTTCCGCTGGAGACGTCGAGCGTGTAGCTGGTCTTCAGCGTTCCCCCGCCGATGGCGAGCATCGTGTACGGCCCGACCATCGTGCTCGTGAGCCGCAGACGGGACTGCAGCAGCGAGCGGTCGCTGACGTTCGTCAGCGTTCCCGCGCCCGCGGAGTTCAGGATCGCGCGCTGCGGCTGCGTGGTCTGCGAGATGCTCTCGAGCGTGAACCGCCCGTCGGGCATGCGCAGGAGGTGCGGGTAGTACCAAGCGCCGAAGTTCACGCTGGACAGCCGCCGCGACACGCCGGTGGCCTTGTCGATGACGTCCGCGCCGTTCCCGCCGCGCCCGCCGAGCGCGACGATGTTGCCGGCCTTGTCGATCTGCCCGCCCGGGTACCAGCGTCCGCGCGACATCGTGCCCCACGCGCCGAAGGTCTTGGACTCGGGGTCGTAGATGACGTTGCGGTCGCTGTTGTACGTCTCGTTGCCGCCGCCCATGAGTGCGACCTTGCCGTCGGGCAGGGTGGTGATGAGCGTGCAGAAGACCGAGGTGGGCGCGAGGTTCGCGCTGCGCCCGATGACGCCGCGGTCCGGGTCGATGATCATGGCCTTGCCGTTGTTCGGTGAGAGGCCGTGCGGTACCCACGGGTCGGCCTGGTCCCACGCGACGATGTTGCCGTCGGGCATGACGGCCGCGGAGATCGGGATCGCCGGGTACTGCTGCAGGGCACTCCATCGCCCGGTCTGGGCTGGGTCCGCCGCGGCGGCGACGGTCGCGGTGGCCGCGGTGACGGCGAGGAGGCCCGTGACGGTCGAGAGAAGTCGAGCAAGCACGGAATCTCGGACCGTAGCACCAGAAGACGGTCTTGCGAAATGAATCATGTTCTGCTGCGACAGGGTGTCCAAAACGACCCTGTTGGCGGGCATTTTGTTCTGGACGGTGCTCCGCGCGGCGTGGCGCTCGTCCACGCCGCGCGGGTGATGAGTGATCTCGAACTGCGTGCGGTCAGCCGGCCGTGACGACGACGTTCGACACGGCATGCCGCTGGTAGGCGCCGCCGGTCGCGGCGGTGAACATGAGCCGGGCGCGGGAGGGCAGGGCGACGGGGTGGCGCAGGCGTTCCACGCCGTCGATCGACACCACGACGGTGCCGCCGCTGCTGACGACCTTCACCCGTGTCGTGCGGCCGCGCAGTGTCACGCCCGGGTCGGCGGTCTTGGCCCAGGTCAGGCCGTTCTTGTTCGCGCCGTTCGTCAGGCCGATGAAGTTCGCCGACGGGTCGTTGCGGCCCTTCCACGTGTCGAGCGCGATCGCCGCCCCCGGGAGGCCGGCGAACCCGAGCCCGGCGCCGCCGGTGCCGAGCGCGTTCAGCATCACGCCCTGGTCGATGTCGGCGAACCCGATGGTCAGGCCCTCGGCGCCGGTCCCGTCGGTGATGGCGGCGTCGAACTCGACCGTGAGCTCGCGCGCGTCCACCGGCGTGGGGTACAGGACGGCGCCGCGTCGTGCCGGGCTTGCGGGCGTCAGCTCGCCCGGGCGTGCCAGGAGCGCGGCGTCACCCGTGGAGATCCACCGCGGGAACTCCGTCGGGTACGGCTCGGCCTCCGGCGACGGGATTGTGGGGGTCGCGGCCAGGGAGATGCGCAGCGGCGCACCGGTGTCGCGCGTGATCACCAGGTCCCCGCTCGCGGTGCCGCGGCGCAGCGTGAGGGTCGCGCTCGCGCCCGGGGCGAGCGGGAACGGCGCATCCGGCCCGGCGGTCTTCTCCCATCCTGCGCCCGGGAGCGTCAGCGACGTGACCTCGCCGGCGCCCTGGCCGTCGTTCGTCACGCGCACCGTGACGTCGGTGTTCGTCTCGGCCGTCTTCGTCGCCGTGATCTGGCTGGGTGGTGCGGGTGTCTCGCCCGTCGCGAGCACGATGTGCGCGGTCGCCTGCACGTTGCTGCCGGTCTTCCGATTGGAGACGGCCACGAGGTCTGCGCGTCCGTCGCCGTTGAAGTCACCGGCTGCCCCGAGGGTGATCAGGCCGAGATCGGGGAGGCCGTCGATCGTCGGCAGGGCCGTCGCGGTGGTGGCGGCGGGCGGGGTCGTGCCGGGCTGCAGGCGGATGTCGGCCGGGCTCTCGCCGGGGATGTTCGTGAACTCGAAGTCACCGCGCAGGACCGCCAGGTCCTGGCGGCCGTCGCCGGTGAAGTCTCCGGCCGGCTGGAGATCCCCCGGCCAGGGGAACCCGGCGGTGCCTCCGTCATCGAGCACCTGTGCCGGCGCGGTGAGCGGATCGATCGTGCTGGCCGTCCGGCTCCCGGGGACGATCATCATGCGCGCGGTCCCGCGCAGCCGTCGCAGCCCGATGTCGTCGATGCCGTCGCCGGTCGTGTCGCCGATCCTGACGCCGACGAACCCGTTGTCGCTGCCACCGGGGATCGTGATCGCCGGCTGGCTGATCGTGGCGGTGGAGATCGCGGTGGCTCCGGCGCGGCCCAGCAGGATGTGCCGGGTGCGCGCGGCGACGCTGAGGTCGTCGCGCCCGTCGCCGTTGACGTCGCCGACGGGCCGCGCCTCGTCCTCGGCGACCACGCACCTTCCGATCCCGAGGTAGTACAGCGCCGGGCAGGTCTTGGCCCCCGTCAGGCCGATGAGCCGGCTCGACGCCGTCCACGCATCGATCGCTCCGAGGCGCGTCCCGCCGCGAAGGATGACGCTGCCGGACTCCAGCAGCCGGGAGCTGCTGCGCCCGCGCCGCAGGAGGACGTCGTCGAAGCCGTCGCCGTCGAAGTCCCCGATGCCCGTATCTCCAGACACGCCAAACCCAGCCCCGGTCGCGATGGTCGTGACGCGCGGCCCGGCCGTCCGCGGAACCGCTGAGAGGTCGGGCGCGCCGTAGACGATGACGCTGGGCGTCCCGGTGACGACGATGTCGTCGAAGCCGTCGCGATCGACATCGCCCGCCGCGGCGACATCGAGAAAGCCCGCCAGGAACCCGGCGGGCTCGGTCCTCGGGACGAAGAGCTGGATGCCCTCGCCGTTCGCCGGAGGCGTACGCCGGCCGAGGATGAGGGTCACGTTGTCGACGTTGCGGTTGTCGTTCAGGACGGTGACGTCGTCGAAGCCGTCGCCGTTGACGTCTCCGACGCCGGTGGCGCGGTCGCCGAAGTGGGTGTACGTCGACTCGAGCGGGCCGTCGACGCGCATCGCGGGCTCGAACGCCGCGGCTGCAGCCTGGTCTGCTGCGGCGGTGATCGCGATGGCACTCGCGACAAGTGCGCGGATGGCGTGGCGGCGCATGGTCCCCCCCTGGACGTTGGCGGCCCGGGACAGCGAGCCTGAGGTCACCATCAGTATCAGAATGACGCGTCGTTCTGCAACGTGCCACGATGTCCGCTGGTGACGGTTGAGAAGAAAATCTCAGTCAGCTACACTGAGATCCATATGCAGGCCGACCGTTTCACCATCAAGTCCCAGGAGGCCCTGCAGGCCGCGATCGGCCTTGCCGCCTCCCGTAACCAGCCACAGGTGCTCCCTGAGCACCTGCTCAACGTCCTCCTCGAGCAGGACGACTCCCTCGTGCCCGGGCTCCTGCGCAAGGTGGGCGTCAACACGGGTGCGCTGCGCGGAGAGGTCAACGCCGCGCTTGACGCGCTGCCCACGCTCGGGTCCCCCGAGGAGCCCACCACCGCGCCTGAGCTCATGCAGGTCCTCCGGGCCGCCGAGCACGAGATGCGCGAGCTCTCCGACGAGTACATCTCCACCGAGCACCTCCTGATCTCGCTGGCGGGTCACAACTCGAAGGCCGGCGACGCCCTGCGCGCCGCAGGCGCTCGCAAGGACGCCCTGCTCGAGGCGCTCGGCGAGCTGCGCGGCAGCCACAAGGTCACCGACCAGAACCCCGAGGACAAGGTCGGCGCGCTGGAGAAGTTCGGCCGCGACCTGACCGAGGCCGCCGAGCGCGGCGAGCTCGATCCGGTCACATGGGCGCAGCACTCGCCGTCAGCGGCGTAGGCATGCTCACACTCATGATCGTGCAGAGCGACGAATGGGGTTGGGTCTCACAACGCGCACTCATCGTGTTTGGCACTTCGGCACTA